>CAZEYG010000086.1:0-7397 GCA_964516575.1 uncultured Defluviitaleaceae bacterium | reverse complement strand
CATCATCAAAAAACTCTGTAATGGACATACCAAGTCCGTCGCAGAGTTTTTTTACCGTAATAACGGATAAATCTTTACGGTTTTCGTCCATCATACTGTAAACAGTGGAGGGGGTTACCCCGGAGCGAGTGGCAAGCTCGTTGTATTTTAGATTGTTTTGCTTACACAGGTTTTTAAACCGCACAATAATAGCTTCTTTAATTTGCATAAAACTTCACCTCACTATAATCGTAAATAATTTTACGTTATTGCGTATACGCACTTGCGTAATTTTAGTATCTGTGCTAAAATATACTCATATGCGTAAGTGAGGTGAAAATATTGTACAAAACCTGCATGATAACAGGCCACAGAAAAATAGCCCCTGATAAAATCCCATACGTTAAGCAAGAACTAAGGTGCGAGATAGACATTGCGATAAACCAAGGCTATATCCACTTTGTTAGCGGTTTTGCAAGCGGCATAGACCTATACTTTGCTGAAATAATAGCAAAGCTAAAGCAGAATAACCCTATTTCTCTTGAAGCAGCTATCCCATACCGTAATCGAATGAGATGTCCAGATGTCGATTTCAAGCGGCTGATTAATCAATGTGATGTCATCGGTATTCATTCAGAAGAATATACCCCATCTTGTTTTATGAAGCGTAACCGCTTTATGGTACAATCTTCCGAGCTGGTCATCGCAGTTTATGATGGCCGGGAAAAAGGCGGCACCCTCGCCACAATGCGATACGCCCACGCTTTAGAGAAAGAAGTCCGGGTTATCCGAATATAATACAAAAGAGCCTGTCCGCCAGCCGGTCAAGCTCTTTTTTGCTGTATAGCTGCCATTAAGGTGGCATTATCATTTTTTCGCCCTATTTTTAAAGCTTCCATGCAACCACGCTTCAAAATCCTCTGCACTGACTGTTCCGGCGGCACAATCGTCACGCATGGCAGTAGCCTTATACTGCCACTGCTTGAATATGGGTTCTTTAATTGTCCCGGCTTTCATGCGGGCGTGATAACGCTTGTAGTATTTATTATACAGTCCCCAAGCGGCGTTACTCGAAATTTTCTCACGATAATTACGTAGTGATGCCAACATCTGGCAGTTTTGTGTTTCCCCATCAGGCACACGGTCACAGTATTCGGTACGGTACTTGCCCTTGAGAATGAAATATCTTCCGCAATTTTTACATTTTTTAAAACGCAGTTCCTGCTCTAACATCTTTGTAAATTCCAAATTTAATATCCCATAAACGCTCCGACATTCGTAAACCGTATTAATAAATGCCGGTAACTTTAGATACGCCCGTAATCTGTCCTCCTCAATGGAAAAGCGTTTCATAAAAGCACGGTGCTCATCTGTTAGCTCCGGCAAGTTGCTACCTAACCTGGCCACAACATCGGATATGGGCATACCAAAAGGCATAGTATCACCCGACATTCGATTGATATTTACATTAAACAGCTCCCGGCGTTCAGATAATGGACTGCGGCTATTTATTTCGCAAAAAATGCGATAACGCTCCGACGGGTAAAGCCCACTAAAAACATTGCGATAAAAGTCCTCATCAAAACAAAATTCAATTAGCTCAAGCATTTCTTTTTGCAGATTCTTCAAGTAGGCATAATAACGACCAAACGCCTTAAAATCAGGTTTGGTCACTACCGGCGGGAAAATAGATGTGTAGATAGAAGCATACAGCACATGACTAAGCATCAACATCGTTTCAGAATATTGTTGGTAATAATGGATTATTTCTTCATCTTTATTTCTAACCATCATCGGTTTCGGATCTGAAAGCTCCATATCACTCTGCCGCCGCTGCTCATCCCAAAATTCGGTGGACATAAACGCATAGAAAGTTTTTGATCGCTCAAAGGCACTATCAAAATCTGCATAGCTAAAGTTCAAAATACCCTCGCCTAACGGAACGGTCACCTGTGCTCCGCTAAATGGATTGATAAGTGGGTTTACTTCATTGGGATCATTGTAAAAATCTGAAACAATTTCAAATGATTCCTGTGCCTTTTTGAAAATCTCAACATTTTGGTCGGATGTTACTTTTTGATTTTGCAAATGCTTTGGGTCAGCATCAATCAGCGACTGTAAAACCCGCTTTTCATATTCACCCAAATCATCATAACCCTCAATCTTTGCATAAATGGGGGTTATATTTTCGTTCTCGAAAAAATCATCAACATCAATTAAAAGTGCTCTTGCTTCTTTCTTTTCAAGGACTTCGTTGCGCAAAAACTCAAATTCAATATTCTCCGCACTCCTGTGTCTGGCATGGTATTTTTCACCATCAGACAAATTGTATTCTGAATAATCAGTACCATATCGTGACATTTTGCTTCCCCACTTTTTGATAATGTTGATTCCGGATAAACTTGATAATTTATATAACACTAAACAACATTATACAAAAGTATTGCATTGATGTCAATCGGGTGCTATGATTATTTTATTAGGATAATCTAAATTATCGCATACAAATTATCCAAATCTAAAAGGAGGAGTTTAATGCAAAACCCATCGCAAAAAGCTGTATCACCACTTACCACCTTAGACGGCAATACACTTATGTCGCATGAGTACGACCCGCTTCAATTCTCCATTGAGAAGATACTCCCCCACGGCGTTTTTATCCTTGCTGGCAGCGGAAAAATCGGCAAGTCGTGGCTGTCGTTGGACATGTGCACCGCCGTTGCAACAGGGGGTATGCTGTGGGAATTTAGCGCCGAACAGGGCGAGGTTTTGTATCTTGCACTGGAGGACACCTATCCACGGTTACAATCCCGATTAACGCTAATTCAAGAAGAAAAGGTAGACATTGCCCGGCTTCATCTTGCCACAGCTTCTTTGGGCATAGGTGACGGTCTGCTTGAACAGATTCATAACTTTTTAACCGCTCACCCAGATACAAAACTTATCGTTATCGACACCTTAGAACGCATCAGAAATGTTGACTTTGATAAGAGTATGTACTCCTGCGATTATCGTGCTTCGAGAGATTACGAATGCCTACAAGCTTACCCTGTTGCTTGTCCATCACACCAGAAAAATGTACGACCCCGACCCACTGAATACGCTATCCGGCAGTACCGGCTTAGTGGGGGCTGTGGACGGTGTTTTTGTCCTCGAAAAAGACAAGCGTATCGGCAATAAAGGAAAGCTAACAATTGCCAACCGTGATACAGAAGGTTTCTGTTTCAGACTAGAATTTGACCTCGATAAATGTAAATGGCTTTTTGTCGGCAATGATGTTGAAGCTGATGATGAGGAAGAACCTATTTGTATTTTAATCGACGATTTTGTAAAGGAAAGTTGGTGTGGTACTGCAACAGAATTGTGTGCGGAGCTAAAAAAAATAGACAGCAGATTTGATTGTACTCCAGCCATGTTGACTAAACGGTTAAAATCCTTAACTGGCTTATTCGAGAAGCAATAGGGTATCAGCGTTCAAAGTAGCCGTAACCGCAATGGTAGTGTGATTTATTTAAGCAGAATTGAAAACGGTGTGACAGTGTGACGGTTGATATATAGTTACCCCCTATAACCTTACTGCCGTCACATTGGGGGTATGTATAAATGCCGTCACACCGTCACTCAGGAAAGATGTATTGCAATTTTCTTTCTGAGATAGCTGTACTGCTCTTATATTTTTATAGCTATCTCAAGAAGAAAAACAGAGCAAAACTGCAAATATCCTGGGAGCGTAAAGCGCTGGGCTTACGGATAGCAAGCACAGCAAAAGAATAACCTTTTGCGAATAGATGGCTATGTGATAAATGTGGATTTATCCATGTATCATGAGCTGGCAGGAGAGGTTAATAAAATCGGTGTGAACATAAACCAAATCGCTAAATTTGCAAATGAAACAGGAGGTATCTATCCGTCAGAAATTTCACGTGTAAAGGAGCTGATTGATGACATATGGCAATTACTAAAATCATCCCTATCCGAGCTACAATCCATAAGTCGATAGACTATATCTGCAACCCAAGCAAGACAGAAAATTGCGCTTATATTCACTCAGAAAACTGCTTTCCGCAGACCGCTGCCGTTGAATTTGATTTTTATTTACGACAGGCACGAGCCGGGGGGAACACCATCGGGCGACATCTTATTCAGTCGTTCTCCCCGGAGGAAACCACGCCAGAGCAGGCACATGAAATAGGAAAGCGGTTAGCGGACGAAATCCTCGGAGGTAAGTATGCCTATGTCATGGCAACCCATGTTGACCGTGAACACATTCACAACCATTTTGTGTGGTGTGCGGTAAATGTTGAAACCCATACAAAATATTGTTCTAACAGGCGGACTTATCATGATATTCAAAACGCAAGCGACAGGCTTTGTGAGGAAAATTCGCTGTCCGTCATAACAGAAAAAAGCGGACGGAGCGGTAAAGATTATTTTGAGTATCAGACAGCAAAGCAAGGTACCAGCTGGAAAGAAAAATTGCGTGTTGCCATTGATAATGCAATTGCTTCATCAAGTAGCTTTGATGAGTTTTTAGAGCAGCTACAGTCCATAGGGTATGAGTTTAAGAAAGGAAAGCACATTTCATTCCTTGCGCCGGGACAACAGCGCTTTACACGGTCAAAATCCATAGGTGACGATTATACCGAGGAACGCATAAAAGCAAGGATAAGTGAAGCTGTTACCTCTCGCACACAGGCCATTAAACAGCCACCTGCACAGGTAAAATCCGAAGCACCTACGCTGCAACCACTGCAAGAAAAGCCGTCCATTCTTGCTATGATTGACCTAAGCAAATCAAAAATCAAGTTCTTTGTGCGGTATCGTTTTGTCAACCGTTTGCTTTGCAAGATCCAGTGTGATTTTGCCCACCTCTTTTGATTTCGCTTCTGCTTTTGCAGTTGCAAGGGTTTTACTCAACTTTTCAATTTCAGTCGAGCACTCATCTTTGAGTTCGAGGTATTCGATACGGCCAATTTCACCCATGATGAAACTTTCATAATACCGTTGTCGTTGTTCGCTATACTGTGCTATGCGTTTTTCATAGTCGGCCAACTCACGTCCAGTATCGCTCTTTGGTGCAAGTTGATTGAGTTTGGCTGTTGCTAAAATCACCTCCGCTTGTTTTTTAATTACGGCTAACACCGCTTCATCAACTTCCTTTACTATAATTCTAAACTTGTGACAATCCGCGCCGGGATCTGACAGAGTATGGTGGCAGCGGTACAAAGGATAACCTACCCCATCGTCATATTTAAGGGCGTGGCCGCAGGAACCGCACTTGATTTTGTACTTCAACAGATAACTTCTTTCTGCGGCAAGCATTTTGGATTTAGTAGCCAATAATTCTTGAACAGCTTGGAATGTTTCCTCCGATATTATTGCGGGTCTTGCGTTAGGAGTCATTCTCCATTCGGATCCAGACAGGCGAAGTGTACGGCTCGTACTTGCCATCGGCTATTTCTGCAAAAAGTTTAAGTGTGTCTTGCTTCTTGTCTGGTGCATTATTGATTGTGAATAAAACAAGCGGCAGATTTGGATTTTTTTGAATCCGTCGTTACTCTTTGTGCTGCGCACTCCGATACTCCGTAGGAGATATGCCCCAGTAACCTTTGAATACCCTAAAAAAATAAAAGTAATCGGAGTAACCACATTCTATCGCAATTTCCTTAAACGCAAGCTCGGTGCCCACGATTAGCCGAGCCGCTTCTTTCATGCGGATGTTGGTTAAAAAAACGGTAAGAGAGGAATCGTAGTGCTTGGAAAACAATCCGCATATGTGTGACGGCGATATACTAAACTGTGTTGCAAGCTTTTCAAGCGTATACTTTTTACCGCAGTGCTTTGTGATATACGCAATCATTTCATCAAAAGCCGGAACATTAGTCAGACCGGCTTCGATGGGCTTTGGAAGTGCTTTGGCGGATATTTTCCGGCTCAGGCGTTCCAAAAGAATTTCAGCTTCCTGTCCGTTAAGCGGCTTTAGAAGATAATCAAAACCGTCAAGCCGGTAAAAGTTGCGGCTGGCTTCAAATTCCCCAAACGCACTGAGCATCACAAATTCGCAAGTTAAGCCCTCTGCCCGAATTTTCTGCATTAGGCTGATGCCGTCCATACCCGGCATTTTGAGGTCGCAAAAGATTAGCTGCGGCTTTTTCTCTATGATCTCGGAAAATGCGATAACCGGATTTGTATTTGAGCCAATGACCTCAAAACCGTTTTCGCTCCACGGAATGTAGTTTATTAGGTTTTCCACAATCATGTATTCATCGTCAACAATATATACACCGTACACGGCTTCACCCCCCATCTAATCTAAAATATTGTACCCGCTCTCGTCCTTTACAGCAGGCAAGCGCACCGTGACGGTTGTGCCGCCTTCCGGCTTGCTGTCAATGCCAATTCCATACCTTGTGCCATACTGTGCCTGTATCCTTTTTTGTATGTTGAGCAGTGCCACGCCGTGCAGCCCATTTGCCGGGTATTCGTCACGACTTGCCTTTTTGAGATTTTCTTGCAATCTGTGCAGATTGTCCCATGATATGCCGACACCATTGTCGGTAATTTCAAAAACGATCGCTTCTTGTAACTTGCCGGATATGCTTATGCTGCATCCGGATGTGCTTTGCACAAAGGCGTGTGTCATAGCATTTTCTATTATCGGTTGCAAAATAAAACTCGGCATGGTGTAGACCGCAAGCTTTTCATCTATGTCAAGAGAAACGGCATATTTTTCTTGATACCGTATGTTCATAATCCCTATGTAACGCTCCAGCACCGATAATTCATCAAAGACATTACATAACCCCCTGTGTTGATGTTTTAGTATTTCCGCAAGCCCCTGCGACACTGCTTCGGCTTTCTCGGTTTCTTTTTTCTCTGCTAATATTTCAATCGTTTTCAGCGTGTTCACCACAAAATGCGCATCCATTTGAGTACCAAGCAGTCCCATCTGCATTTTCTCTTTGGTGGAGAGCATGGGGTTAATCATCACCCTTGACAAATAGCGGTACAGCACGGCAATCAGTAGCAAAAACAACAATGTCATCACCGCCGCCACAATCGCAAACAGCTTGTTTGGTGCGGTGAGAGTATCTTTTGTTACAGCCGCCACAACAGATAAATTTGTCCCTGCAATTTCGGTTTTTGTAATAAGACCGTATGCACTCAGGAGCTCTGCCGCAGGCTGTCCCTCAAGCGTTTGGTTGGTAGACAATAGCACTGTGTCTCCCGATATAACAGCGGCATCAATGCCGGATATTTTGCCCTCTACCATAAGACGTCGGGTTTTAATCAGTGAGGTTGTAATAATAATATTGCCGATAGGTTTTTCGGAAATATCCGACGACATAAAAACCGGACTGATATAACAAAAATACTGCCTGCCGTCAAGCTCAATATCGGTAAAAACAGAACCTCTT
>CAZEYG010000085.1:0-7401 GCA_964516575.1 uncultured Defluviitaleaceae bacterium | reverse complement strand
GCAACAAAAAGTCTTTATACCTGCTTTTATTTTCTTCAAACCACGTTTTGCTGTTTTGCAAACGGTTTTCATCTAAAAAATCTATAGTGCTTTTTGATATGGCCATGAAACTCTCCTTGTTTTGATTTGTAAAAAATTATATCATACAGCTTGTTAAAGGTAAACTTTTTTTATAAAATGATAACAATTTACTGGTTACAGCCTTAGGAGTGGTGTAGATTATGGATGTAAAAGAAATGCTGACGCTGAATAAGGATTTTAAGGAGTTTAAGTTTATAACCGAGCACGTTGGCCTTGAAAATGAAATCAGGAATATACAGATTCTTGAAGTTCCCGACGGAGTATACTGGGTTAAGCCCTGTGACTTTATAGTGACCACAGGTTATGCTCTAAAGAAAAATGATATTACCTTTGAATATTTTATTAAAACACTGATAGAACGAGGTGTTTCCGCTCTTGGCATAAAACTGGGAAGATATATTGACGACATACCGGAAAAGCTGCTTCGCTACGCTGAATCGCAAAACTTTCCGATTATAAACATCCCAACCAGTGTTAACTACAACAGCATATTACAACCTGTTTTCAGTAAGCTGGATAGTGATAACAACTATAATTTTTATTTGCTTAAGCAGTTTCGGGATGATTTAAGAGCCCTTATAAAGCAAAACTATAATATAACGTCCATAACAAATATAATATCCCGTTACATCGGGCACAATATATATATTTTTTGGGAAAAAGGTATAAATATTATTAACGATAGCAGCAACATAAATTCTTTAAAAGCTAAAAAAGCTATTAAGGATAGCTTAACCCAAATATATTCATCAGAAGAAAGTACAAAGCTGGAATATTGCGATAACAGCTATGTTGTTTTTAAAATAGAAAGCATACATACTTCCCTTGCCTTTTTATGCGTTGATTTAAAAACAGAGGAGCTTCTAACAAACGCAGACGTGGAAATAATAAGAGAAGCCATACCTGTTATTGCCGTATATCTTTTGTCTCATTCATATAATACGGAAAAGTATTATAAAACAATAGACGATTTTTATTTTAATATTATAACAGGTGGATATGTAGGAAATGCGCTTAAGCTAATGGAAGAAATATCATATTTTGGTGTAAACCCCAATACCGGAAGATATATAGCCATTGTCGACTCGTCAATAAGAGAAAACGACGTTTTTGATAAGCTGCAAAAGAAAATAATTTCGGCAATGGAAGCCAAAGAATCAATTTTTTATTATAAAAACTTTGATAAAAGAGCAGTAATAATTGTTGAATTAAAAAGCCATGTTTATAACGACAAAGCTATTTATTCAACCTTTTCCAAATTATTCTCCTGCTTTAAGTCGGTTTATCCGGAGCATAGCTTTTTTGCCGGAATAAGTAAGGTTTGTACTGATGTTAAGCAATTAAAATCAGCCTATGAGGAGGCGGACTTTTCTTTAAAAATTGGGTGCCGGCTAAATCCAAATAACTCTGTTTATTTTTATGGTGATTTTATTATTTATCACATGCTTTACGGAGTACTAAACGATCCCACCCTTCGCAAAATATATAAAGGAACTGTCCAGCTTATAAAAAAGCACGACAGCGAAAATAACGATGAATTTTTTATAACGCTTCAGGCGCTGGCTTCTTGTGATTTTAGCGTTAGTGGTGCTTCTGATAAACTGTTTATACACCGCAACACTTTGTATAAAAGAATAGCAAAAATAAATAGTCTATTAGGTTTTAATATTGATGAGCATAACAACCGAATTATTTTACAGATTGCTCTTAAGCTTCATGAGCTTATAGATTAAAGCGTATACAACATGCACACTTTTGCCTTTATAAAAATGTAATTTTTTGTATTTGAAT
The DNA here is from genome assembly GCA_964516575.1 of uncultured Defluviitaleaceae bacterium. Lineage (GTDB taxonomy): Bacteria > Bacillota > Clostridia > Lachnospirales > WRBF01 > CAZEYG01. The sequence goes on along the minus strand of CAZEYG010000085.1, from coordinate 5,529 downwards.
ATAATTATAATTGTAATGTATAACATACACTATAGTTTTTTATATTCTATTTCAGGGAGGTGAAAATATGCTAAAGCAGGTAATAGAAATGTTTGAGCTTTTGGACAAACCGACGGCAAATGGCAACGAGGTTGCAGAATTTCTTAAAAAATCCGGCGCTGAAAATGTTGACGTTAAAACCTTTACCGGAAAAAAAGGAAGCACTGACTTTATCGGAGTTACAATACCCGGAAAAAACGGCAAGTCAAAAGGCGGCAACGCACCTACTCTTGGCATAATTGGCAGACTTGGGGGGCTTGGAGCAAGACCCGAAATGACAGGCTTTGTTTCAGATGGAGACGGAGCGCTGGCGGCCTTGTCTGCGGCTCTAAAGCTAACCATAATGAACAAAAATGGGGATGAATTGGAAGGTGACGTTATTGTCGCAACCCATATTTGCCCTAATGCGCCTACAAGAGAGCACCACCCGGTTCCTTTTATGGATTCCCCGGTAGACATGGCTGACATGAACAGCTACGAAGTTTCCGACAAAATGGACGCCATAATTTCCATCGACACAACAAAAGGCAACAACATCATTACAACAAAGGGCATTTCCATATCACCAACAGTTAAGGAAGGTTATATTCTAAAGGTCAGCGACGATATTTTGCAGATAATCATGCGAGCAACCGGCAAGCTGCCGTCTGTGTTTGCTATTTCGCAGCAGGATATTACGCCCTACGGCAACGGCCTTTTCCACATAAACAGTATTCTTCAGCCCGCTACCGCAACTGACAGCCCGGTTATCGGCCTTGCAATCGGAACAGAGGTTCCCGTAGCCGGTTGCGCTACCGGCGCTACCCACATTGTTGACGTGGAGGTTGCGGCTAGGTTTGCTATTGAAGTAGCAAAAGATTTCGGAAGCGGCAAATGCGATTTTTATGACAAAGCTGAGTTTGAGCGGATTGTTGAGCTTTATGGCAGCATGAAACATACTCAAAAATAGTACCCTTTTGTATAGCTTTAACCTTAAAATTAAGGAGGTTCATTATGGAAAACAAAGAAAGACGGGTTCATCCAAAGGCATTAAGTCCCGGTATTTTGATTCTTAATATACTTACCTCCATGCTGGGTGTTATTGTCGGTATGGAGCTTATTGTTAGAATTGGTATAAGTACCAATACCTCAATAGTAGGCGCTCTTGTGGCTATTATTATTTCAAAGGTACCTATAATGATTTTCAATCAGTTCCGAGACGTTAACAGCCAAAACCTTATCCAAACATCTATCTCCGGCGCTACTTTTTCGGCAGCAAATAGCTTTATTCTTCCCATAGGTATTCCTTTTGTTATGGGTAGGCCGGATTTGGTTATGCCTATGTTAATAGGTGTGTTTTTAGCTACTATTGTTGACGCTACAATATTATACAAAACTTTTGACACAGAAATGTTCCCAGCCAGAGAGCCTTGGCCTCCGGGAATTGCTACGGCGGAAACAATCCTTGCTATCGCAAACAAAGGCAAGAAAGCTATTTTGCTTTTAATTGGTATTGTAGCAGGTATTGGCGGAAAAATGATGGGCATACCAACAGACTTGTTTGGTGTTGCCTGGATTGGTGATTTCTGGGCGCTTAGCGCTTTTGGCCTTGGCGCTTTGTTTATAGGCGTAGCCCCGGGTGCTTTAAATATCGACTTTAAGGCTATCTATATGCCTCATGGTATTATGATAGGTGCCGGCCTTGTTGCTCTTGTTCAAGTATTGATGATGTTGTTTAAGAAAGAAGATGACAAGGGCGGAAGCAGCGTTGTGGGCAGGTTTACAAACAGCATGTCACAAATGAAATCAGCTCTTGTAAAAGGTTTTGTTGCTTATATTGTTATAGCGATCGGCCTTGCTTTAATTACCGGGCTTATAACTGAAATGTCTGTTCCAATGCTTATTTTCTGGATAATTTACGCTGCCTTTGCTGCCATAGCGTCTGAGCTTATTGTTGGTATGGCTGCAATGCATTCCGGCTGGTTTCCCGGTTTTGCTACAGCGTTAATCTTCCTTATTATCGGTTTACTTATTGGCTTCCCGCCATTAGCTCTAGCTATACTTGTCGGTTATACGGCGTCTACAGGCCCTGCTTTCTCCGATATGGCTTACGACTTAAAATGCGGCTGGATTTTGAGAGGTCAAGGCGCAGACCCGGAATACGAATTAGAAGGCAGAAAACAACAATACATAGCCGAAATAGTTGCCTTTTGTGTTGCCGGTGTTATGGTTGCTATTTTGTGCAACACCTATTTTTCACAAGGTCTGTTTGCCCCCGTTAACATGACATATAAGGCTACTATCGAAGCCGGCGCAAGCCCCGATATTGCAAAATACCTTCTTATGTTTGCAATACCCGGCGCTATAATCCAGTTTATCGGCGGCCCGTCAAAGCAGCTTGGCGTATTGTTTGCTACAGGTTTGCTTGTCGGTAATACAGTTACCGGCTTAACAGTTATTGCGGCGTTAATAATCAGGTTTGTTGTATTAAAGGTTAAAGGCAAGGAAGCTAATACTACACTTTATATTTTAGGTGCCGGTTTCCTTACAGGCGCTGCTCTCCATAGCTTCTTTACCTCAACCCTCAAGCTAGCTACGCCTAAAAAATAGCAGGAGTGATTTATTATGGAATACCCTATCGGCATAGAAATGACTAAAGATTATTTATCCTATGAGCTTTCTTTAGCCGCAATGAAGCTGGTGCGTGATGTTATGCTTGTTAAGAAAGGGGAAACTGTTGTTTTAACAGCCGACTCCTCTACAGACAGGCGTGTTGTTGAAGAAGTAGCTAAGGCAGCGTATGTTGTAGGCGCCAGCCCCGTAGTGCTTTACTACCCTACCTCCTACAAAGCCTTTGAGGAGCCTGTTCTGCCTATAGCAGAAGCCGTAAAAGAAGCAGACGTATGGATAGAAATGGCATACTATTGTATAATGCATACTCCTTGCTTCCGTAAATCTATCGAAAACGGCGTTAGATATACATGCCTTACAGGCCTTGATGTCAGCATGATAACAAACACCATTGGCAGGGTAAACTACGACGCTCTTATAGATTTTGGCGAATACCTTACAAAGCTGGTGGAAAGCTCTAATGAGGTTATAATAAAAGATAATAACGGCACGAACCTCGTAGCCTATAACAAAGGCAGAAAGGTTAAGCATTCCGGCCAGCGAGCCACTAAAAAAGGATATCCCGTTATGCTGGGTGGCCAGGTTAGCTGGTGTCCTGTTGAAGAAACAATAAACGGCACTCTTGTGTTTGACGCCGCTATTTTCCCTCCGGCAGAAATCGGCCTTTTGTCTGAAAACATTAAGCTGACTCTTGTAGACGGGGTTGCCACAAAAATCGAAGGCGGAAAACAAGCACAAATTTTTTCAAACTGGCTTGCCGCCTTTGACGACCCAAACATGTATCGGCTTGCCCATTACTCAATAGGTTTTAATCCGGGCGTAACAAAAGCAACCGGCAGGATTGTTGAGGACGAAAGAATTTTCGGCTGTATAGAATTTGGTTTTGGTAGCCAAGGTGCCAGCCTTATGGGCGCTTTTTGGAACGCAGCTTCCCATACCGACGGGGTTGTGTCAAAGCCAACTATAATTTTAGACGGTGTGCCACTAGAAGAAAACGGAATTTATGTAAACCCTCAAGCTATTGAGTTTTGTAAGGCTCTTGGCGTTTCCGGTTACTAATAAATACTTATTACCCCGGCAGTGGAAAATATCTTTTTTCACTGCTGCCGTAATATAAAGCGCCTGTCTGAAAAGATAGGCGTTTTATGCCTGATAAATTTAGAATATTATATTAAGGAGGACTTTGTTTTATGGAATACCCGATCGGAATAGAAATGACCCAGGACTATTTATCATTTGAGGTCTATAAATCTGCTTATACGCTTTTAAAGGATGTTATGCTTGTACAAAAAGGTGAAAATGTTGTTATTACAGGGGACTCCACCAGCGACAGACGTGTTATTGAGGCAGTTGCCAATCAGGCTTACGCCATAGGTGCTAACCCTGTAGTTATTTACTACCCTACTTCGCCTGTGGCTTATACCGAACCTGTTAAACCAATAGGTAACGCCGTAGCAGTTGCCGACGTTTGGATAGAATTTGCCTATTCTTCAATCATGCTTTGCGAATCCTTTAGAAAAGCCCTTGAATTCGGCTGCCGATATATTAACCTAACCGGCATGGACGTTATTATGCTTACAAATTGTATCGGTAAAGTGGATTATATGACAATGGTTGAGATGGGCGAAACAATAAAAAAGATTATTTACGCCTCAGACGAGGTTGTTATAAAAGACAACAACGGCACACATCTTACCGCCTACAACAAAGGCCGTGAAATAAGACATTCAGGTCAGCTTGCAACCAACAAGGGTTACCCATATATGCTTGGTGGGCAAATAAGCTGGTGCCCGATTGAAGAAACAATAAACGGCACCCTTGTTTTTGATGCTGCGGTATTCCCTCCGACAGAGCTTGGCTTAATCTCCGAAAATATCAAGCTCACTCTTAAAGAAGGTTTAGTTACAAATATTGAAGGCGGTAAGGAAGCCGAATTCTTTAAAAATTGGCTTACAGATTTTAACGACCCAAACATGTTCCGTCTAGCGCATTATTCCCTTGGCTTTAACCCCGGCGTAACAAAAGCAACCGGAAGAATCGTTGAGGATGAAAGAATATTTGGTTGTATGGAATTTGGTATAGGCAGCCAGGGAACAGCTATTAAAGGCAAGTTTTGGACAGCCGCTTCCCATACTGACGGCGTAGTCTCCAAGCCTTCTATTATATTAGACGGCGTAACTCTTGAAGAAAACGGAAAATACGTTCACCCTGACGTTGCAAAGTTATGCAAGAGACTTGGTGTATCAGGTTATTAAGCTGACGGAGGCATATTAAATGAACGAAGATAAGTCAATAAGTTTCTTTAAAGAAATATGTAAAATACCCCGTGAAACAGGAAAAGAAAAACAAATAAGTGACTACCTTGTGAAATTTGCAAAAGACCGGGGGCTTGAAGTAACCCAAGACAACTTATACAACGTTATCATCAAGAAAAAATCTACTATTGACGGTTTTTCCGGTCATGCAGTCATTCTGCAAGGCCATATGGACATTGTTTACGTCAAAGACCCAAACAGCGGCCATATTTATGAAAACGGCATAGAAGTAATAGAAAAAGACGGCTTCCTTTGCGCCAACGGCACTACTTTAGGCGCCGATAACGGCATAGCGCTGGCCTACTGCTTAGCTCTTCTTGACAGCAACGATATAAAACATCCTGACCTGGAAGTTATTATTACAGTTCAAGAGGAAGGTGGTCTTTCCGGCGCTGATAATATTGATGTATCGGGATTAAAGGGAAAATACTTCCTTAATCTGGACGCAGAAAACGAAGGCGTATTTTTCGTAAGTTGTGCCGGAGGGCTTAGGAGCAACGTTATCATTGACACAAAAAGAGAGCCGGTTGACGGCTTAAGTTATATTCAAGTTAACTTATCCGGT
>CAZEYG010000084.1:0-7427 GCA_964516575.1 uncultured Defluviitaleaceae bacterium | reverse complement strand
TGGAGATAACATTGAAATGACTATCCAGCTTATAACTCCAATCGCTATGGAGCAAGGTCTTCGCTTCGCTATTCGTGAAGGCGGCAAGACTGTAGGCGCTGGTTCTGTTGTTACTATTATCGAATAATTCCTTTGTCGGCTGTGCTTTTTGCCGGATAAAATCAAAACAAACGAATCTCATTGCTGCATATCCTGTGGCAATGAGATTTTATTTATGGAAAGGACATAAAAATGAAGCTAGGCTCTCACGTTTCAATAAGCGGCGGCCTTCTTGGCGCTGCCAAAGAAGCCGTATCCTACGGCTCAAATACTTTCATGATATATACCGGAGCGCCTCAAAACACAAGGCGCCAGCCGGTTGAAAAGATGAAAATCCCCGAAGGCCTAACATACATGCAAGAGCACGGTATAGAGGAAATAGTCGTTCACGCCCCATATATCGTCAACCTTGCTTCCTTTAAGGAAAACATATTCGAGCTGGCTGTTTCATTTTTGGCGGAGGAAATCCGCCGGGCAGAAGCCTTTAAAGCCTCTTGCATTGTGCTTCATCCCGGTTCATATACGGAAAAGGATTTGGAATATGGCATAAACCGTATTGCAGACGGTCTTAACTCCGTTTTGGACGAAAACACTAAAATTACCGTCTGCCTGGAAACAATGGCAGGTAAAGGCTCTGAGATAGGCAGTACATTCAGTCAAATAAAAGATATTATTGATAAGGTTGTCTTTAAGGACAAAATCGGCGTTTGCCTTGATACGTGTCATCTTCATGATGCCGGATACGATATTGTAAATGATTTTGACGGCGTAATGAACCAGCTTGACGATATAATTGGTCTTGACAAGCTTAAGGTTTTCCATATAAACGGCTCATTAAATGATATGGGCTCTAAAAAAGACCGCCACGCCAACATCGGCGCCAAAGAGGACAACCCCAAAGGTACAGACAAAATAGGCTTTGAAGCCATATATAATATTGTTCATTCAAAATATGCAGAGGGTAAGCCACTCATACTTGAAACACCATGGCTGGACGAAAAAACAAACCTTTATAAGGAAGAAATAACCGCTTTAAGAAAATCATATTAAACAGGATAGTGGATATGGGTAAAACAGTTTTAATTACCGGTTCTTCACGTGGAATCGGGAAAGCTATGGCCGAAAAGTTTGCTTTAGAAGACTACAACGTTGTTATTAACGGGCGGAACCAAAAGCCATTAGACGATTTAGCTTTAAAGCTAAGAGAGTATAACAAAAATATACTGGCTGTAAGGTGTGACGTTTCGGTTTATAATGATACTATTAACATGTTCAGTCAAATAAACAATGCTTTTGGGCCGGTTGATATTTTAATAAACAACGCAGGGGTAAGTTACGTCGGCTTATTTCAGCAAATGACAAGGCCGGACTGGCAAAGTCTTGTTGAAAACAACCTGTATTCCGTTATTAACTGCTCCCATTTGGCAATACCATTAATGGTTGAACGTAAAAGAGGTGTGATTTTAAATATATCCTCTATATGGGGAAACGTTGGTGCTTCATGTGAGGTTCTTTACTCGGCGACTAAAGGGGCCGTAAACAGCTTTACAAAGGCACTTGCTAAGGAGCTTGCCCCGTCTTCTATCCGTGTAAACGCCATAAGCTGCGGCCTTGTTGACACAGAAATGAACAGCTTTCTTTCGGAGCTTGAAATGCAAGATTTTATAGACCAAATACCAACAAACAAATTATGCAGCCCACAGGAAATAGCAGAGCTGGCGTTCTTCCTTTGTTTATGTAAAACGCCAAGCCTAACCGGCCAAATAATAACTGTTGACGGCGGGCTGACCTAGGAGATGAGCTTATGATTTCAGAAAAAATGAAGGAACTGGTTGCAGGCAGCTCAATTATTCGGGCAATGTTTGAAGAGGGTAAGCGGTTAAGCGCTATCCACGGCAAGGAAAACGTTTTTGATTTCAGCCTTGGCAACCCCAGTGCACCTCCCCCAGCGGCAGTTAAAAACTCCATCAACGCAATACTAACAAATCAAAGCCAATCGGAAATTCACGCTTATATGAATAATTCCGGTTATGAGGATGTTAGGAAAAAGATTGCCGAAAGCATTAACAGCAAACACGGCACAAAATTCGGCGAGGCTAATGTTGTTATGACGGTTGGCGCCGCCGGCGGGTTAAACGTTATTCTTAAAACAATTATTAACCCCGGCGACGAGGTTATAGTACTTGCACCATATTTTGGCGAGTATAACAATTATATCTCAAACATGAATGGTCAGGTTGTAGTTGTGCATTCGGATACAAGGGATTTTCAGCCAAATCCCGAGGAATTAGAAAAAGCAATAACTCCACGAACAAAAGCTGTCATAATTAACTCTCCCAATAACCCAACAGGCGTAATATATTCGGAGCAAACGCTGAAAAATATCGCTGCTGTTTTAGAAGAAAAGCAAAAAAGCCTAGGCACATGTATATACCTGATATCCGATGAACCATATAGACAGCTTGTTTATGGAAATGTAATGGTTCCCTATGTTCCGTGTTATTATAGAAACACGTTTGTAGCGTATTCTTTTAGCAAATCCTTATCCTTACCAGGAGAGCGCATAGGTTATATTGCTTTTTCCTCTGAAATGGATTATTTTACGGACGTAACCGAAGGGCTTAATGTGGCTAACAGAATACTCGGGTTTGTAAACGCCCCTTCCCTGTTCCAAAGGGTAGCTGCTATGTGCATAGACGTAAACGTGGATATGTCTGTTTACGAGAAAAACAGACAACTGTTGTATGACACATTTATAAGGCTGGGTTTTGAGTGCGTTAAGCCGGAGGGCGCTTTCTACATATTCCCAAGAGCGTTAAACGACGACGGCAAAGCCTTTTGTCAAGCGGCTAAAAAATTCAACCTACTCCTTGTGCCCGGCCAAGCCTTCTGCTGCCCGACCCATTTTAGGGTTGCCTTCTGCGTAGACCATAAGGTAGTTGAGCGTGCTATTCCGGCTTTTGAAAAACTAGCTAAGAGTTTTTAAATAAACTAAAAATATCCCGATAGTTTGTCGGGATATTTTTTAGTTTATTTAATTACCATGGTGCTCCTTTAGCAGCAAGTCTTTTAAAGTAAGTGCTCTGTCCTTAAGTCTAGGGTTAACAGTTTTGTTTGTAATAACTTTAGGCAAAATTTTTAAGGCTTCTTCATAATGACCCAATTTATAACATAACCTCGATGTTAAATATAAAACCGTGTTTTCGTCTAGGCCAAAAAACGGAGGGTTTTCCAAAGCAATGGCGGCCTTAAAGCTATCATAAGCCTCTTTTATAATATTTAATTCGTTTTCCTTATCATCCTTTAATTTATAAAGCCAAGATAACTTAAGGCAAATATAAGCCTTTTCGCTGTTTTTTGCCTTTTTGACAAGGGCATTTACGAGGACAAGCTTGTAAGCGTCAATTGCTAAATCAACAGTCATCATTTCGGGGTATTCAACCGATTTAAACGACGGCGTAATATTTTCTAAAATAAAATCTGCTTGTCTTTCGGTTAAGGAACTAAAGTTTTGTTTTAATGCGCTGTAGCCGCAGGATGGGCAGATTATTGCATCGTAAAAAAGAGGCTCAATATTACTGTAGCAAGGGTATAAATCATCATCAATAGATACGAGTTTTAGCTTTGATGCTTTTATTGTATAAGCCTTAAACGGCTTTTGACAGGCGGGACATTCATATTCCTTTAAAAAAACATACTCTTTTATGTCATATGTTTTTTCTGGTTTTTCAATTTTATCTAAATGCTCTGCTTCAGGTTTTTCTGTTACAACCTTAGAATTTTTTAAATGTGCTAATCCAAATTTTTCAAGTCCGTCAAATATACTCACTAACGCAAACCTCCTAACAATCAGCAAAATTAGCAATCGACTACTACTACGGCGGAATTTTGGTTTCTTGCCGCTGCAAAACCCTTCGTACTATATTATTTTAATTATATCATGATATAAACAATAAATCTACATTTTTTTCATAATCAGGTTAAAATAATTGACGCTTAACTACGACTGTGATATATTTTTTACATACAATTGCTTGAAGTATGCCCATAATTAATCTAATTATTCGGGTATAGAGGGTATATAGATGAAGGGAAGGATGCCTTAAAGACATTATAAATTACTATCAAAAACCAAACAAAAGCATCTTCCTTGTGCCGTTGGAGGCTCTTTTGTTAATTTCAGCAAAAGATTATTAATGAACAATAGGAGGTATCAGATTGAAACTGCTAAATTTAATAAAACAAGCCGCCCTCTTCACGCTTTTAACCTGTATGCTTATCGGGGTATACGTTACATCAGTGCTTGCGGCGCCTCTAAGAAACGTCCCTGTGACAGTAACACAACCCGATGGCACTGAATTAAGTTGTTTGGCAAGTGGTGATGAATTTTTTAACTATTTGCATGATGCGGAAGGCAACATCATTATACAAAGCCCAACAACCGGATATTATACATATGCTGAACTAGATTCAAGCAAAAAACTTGTTCCATCAAATAACATAGCAAAAAGCAGCGGAGAATATGATGAAGGCTTTTCCAAAATGCCTCGAAATATGGGAACAACCGGTGTGACATTTGAGGATATAGATTTTTCTGCCAACCAGGACTTAATACGTGACATACCTTCCTTACCGGAGGATAACGAGCCCAGTGCCTTTAGAATGCCGATTGAACCATATAACAGCGTCGGTATCAAAGGGTCAACCGTAAGGGGTATTATGGAAAATGTTATCGTAATGATTTGCTTTTCCGATGAAAACAATGCAATTGATTCTACAATCAAGGGTAAAATCGACGGTGTATTCAATACTGCCGAAGCGTCACTAAAAACATATACAAGAGCTGTCTCCGAAAATGTGTTTGAAATAAATTCTACTTTGGTAGGCTTAAACGGAGCTACTGTGCTGATGTATAAAGACTCAAACCCCAGAGCCTATTACAAGCCGTATAACGCCGTAACCAATCCTATCGGTTACGCCACTAACGACAATCCATTAACCGGCGAACGAGCTCAGCGCGAACACAAATTACTAAAGGATACAGTAGACGCTATTGACGGAAGCGCTCTGCTGGCCGGTAAGAATTTGGACATCAATAATGACAGTTATATTGACAGCATTACCTTTATCATCAGCGGTTCTCCTGGCGGCTGGTCTGACTTGTTATGGCCTCATAAATGGCAAAACCATAACCAGCAATCTTATCTTAACGGAAAACGAGTTTGGACCTACAGCTTTCAGCTGGCAAACTCTTTATTCCCGGCAAACGGATCGTCGAATCTAAGCGTGATTTGCCACGAGGCCTTACACACCTTCTCTTTCCCGGATTTATACCGATATACTAATAACGGAAACCCCGTTGGATATTGGGATATTATGGCTAGTAATTATTCTAATCCTCAGATTCCAAACTCTCATAGCAGACTGCGTTATGCCGGTTGGGGAAAGGATATTGTTGAGATAACGGCAAACGGACGATACACCCTAAATCCTATCGGAAGCACGTCAGGTGTGACGGCCTATGCCCTTCAGACAACCGCTTCAAACCAATTTATCTTGCTGGAATATAGAGATGAAGTGAACCCAACGAAATATGATAAGCTTTATACCGATAATCCGCAATATGCCAAAGGGCTGACGATTACTCGTATTAATACATTGTTTGAAGGAAATGCTAACAACTCAGGAACCACAGACGATGAGGTATATGTCTACGCCCCCAGTGAAACGGCGCTCAATAAAGGAAATGCTAATATAGACGATGCTTCACTTTCTTTAAATAGATCTCGCACCTCATTCGGAACCAGCTCCGGCTCCGGTCTGTCGGGAACCATATACTTATACGAAGGCACAAATACCAACTATGTAATCTCAAATGTATCTTCCGCCATCGGCACGATTTCTTTTGACGTGCAGTTAACAACACCCTCCTCAGGTAATACCATCTCGTTTGTTTCAGGTAATAACGGCACTTTGTCCGCACAATACAACTCACTAAACTTTAATTCTGGTGGTACTGTTGCCGCAAACAGCAGTGTAGTTTTTACTGCCACGCCTGCTGCGAATTACATAGTAGATGAGTGGCTGGTAGACGGCCAGGTGCAGGTCGGTCAAACAACAAACACCTTTACCCTATCTAACATAACAGCCGCCCATACCGTTATGGTTACTTTTAAGCAAGATCCCACGAAAATTGTGGCAAAGCCAGTTATAACAACGAATCCGGCTGATGTTTCAGCGGTAGCAAACAACGCCACTGTTAATGTAACTATTACGACATCAACTCCAGGCGCCTCTATTTATTACACAACTAACGGCTCGACCCCAACAACAGGCTCAAACTTGTATTCAAACGCTTTTCCTGTTACTGCCGGCTCAACCGAAAGTACTTCAAAGAGAATTATTACTTATGCCACAAAAGGAACGGACACACCCTCCCAATTGACATATATTGATATTTCGTTTTTAGCCGCCACGCCAACTTATGTGGCTACTGTAAACATTAAGAAGGACGGAAACCTATGGGCAAATTCGGGTAAGACCGTATCCTTGCAAAAGGCCTCCGAAACAGCAACTTCCATGAACCAAACTGGGACTACCGGTGCCTTCACGGCTACGGTTGAAGCCGGAACCTGGAAGGTTTTAGTAGATGGGGCTGACACAGGCAGAACTATTGTAATAAGTGATACTGCGGCTAGTGTCGATGTTCAATATTATACGATTCAATTCAGCGTAACAAATGCAGGTACAGCTTCGGGCAGTACAATCAGCGCAACATATAACGGAAGTAGTATATCTACTAATTCGGTTGTACTCGGCGGTAAAGACTTAGTCATATCAGCCGTAGGCGCCGGGGCCACAGATGGATATTCCTATGCTTGGACAGGCTCAGGAACCAGCGGTCAAACCACCGCTTCCATAACCATTATCGGCGTAAGCGCTGCGGTAAATGCAAGCTGTACCATTACAGGTTTAGTAAACGCCGCAACCCCAACCTTTTCAACGAACCTAAGCGGAACGGATACCTATAACCAAAACGGAGCGGCCACTGCTTTAAGCGTTTTAGCTACCATAACAGACAGCGGTTTGGTAACATACCAGTGGTATTCAAACACGGCTAACAACACCACAAGCGGCACGCCTATAAGCGGAGCCACAGGAGTAAACTATACTCCGCCTACAACCACTGTTGGAACGACTTATTATTATGTTATCGCTACGAACACAAACAACAGCGTTTCAGGAGTTACAACCGCAACGACTACCAGCGGTATAAAAACGGTTGTTGTGAACAGCTTAGTAAACGCCGCAACCCCAACCTTTTCAACGAACTTAAGCGGAACGGATACCTATAACCAAAACGGAGCGGCCACTGCTTTAAGCGTTTT
>CAZEYG010000083.1:0-7491 GCA_964516575.1 uncultured Defluviitaleaceae bacterium | reverse complement strand
TGTTGAACATACATAGTAAATGTATTCCTTACCTTCAACCTTTGTTGGCTTTCGGATCATATTTTTACCGCAGTCCGCACACTTCAAAATTCCCGAAAAAATGTATAACTCTTCGTTTGTAGGTGCTGTTCTAGTGTCTGCAAGCAATAATTTATTAATAAAATAAAAATCCTCTGGTTTAATAATAGCTTCATGTGTACCTTCAACTCTTATCCAATCTGAAGGAGCTTTTTTTATGCGTTTTTTGATTTTGTAGTTTGGGGTTGTTTCTTTACCTTGTACCATAGTTCCTATGTACATTTCATTTTTCAAGATACGTCCAACGGAGACGGCAGACCATTTAGCTTGGGGTTTTAACTTGAATGAGGTAGAAAAAGCCCAATTTAACATAGCCTTATATTCTAATGGTGAGGGTATTCCAAGCTCATTAAGTCTGTCTGCAATTCTTTGGTTATTCATTCCGCTTATCTTCCATTTAAAAATATCACGTACTGTCTGTGCCGCAAATTCGTCAACAACAAGTTTATTTTTATCATCTTTGGAACGGCAATACCCGTAAACAGGAAAAGAGCCAATGAAATCACCTCGCTTTTGACGTATTTCAAGCCCGCTCCTGACTTTTATGGATATGTCACGACTGTACGCATCGTTCATTAGATTTTTAAATGGAACAACAATACTATCAAGCCCATGTTGTGAATCAATACTATCATAATTATCGTTAATAGCTATAAATCTAATTCCCATAAAAGGAAAAATTTGTTCGAGGTATCTGCCTGTTTCGATATAGTTTCTTCCAAATCGTGACAAGTCCTTTACAATAATGCAGTTGATAGTACCGTCTTTAATATCATTAAGCAATTCTTGCACAGCAGGACGGTCAAAATTAACACCTGAATAACCGTCATCAACACGCTCTGAACACAAATTTATTTCTGGGTGGGTTTTCAAAAAGGAAAGAATTAACTCTCTTTGATTAGATATACTGTAACTTTCTGATTTCTCAGCATCGTCTTTTGATATGCGAATATACATAGCTGCATTATACACTGTTTGCTTTGTAATTGGTTGCATAAAAAACCTCCTAAAGTTTTGTAATTTTAGTTACAGAACCTTAGAATGGTTTGATTATGTTTTAGCTCATTCTAAGGTATTGCTCCATCCTCTCGGTTAATGTAATGCTGTTTTCAGCAAATACCGATTCTATAACAACATCTCCATACCTACAAAAATACGGGTTTTTGATTTGTCGTAAAAAATTAATTATCCGCTCTTCTCGTGGTAAATCCATATCTATTTTAATATCTTGTATGTCTGTTAGTTCTGATATATCGGGTGCAGTATTTTGCTTCATAAAACAACCTCCACTCCACAAAAGTACATTTAATGTATATGCTGATGGAAAATTGTCCTATTCTAAGAGATAAAAGTCATATTGACATAAATCTCACCCTTTTTTGGATACGAAAATAGGGCTAAAGCAGTCAACCGCCTAAGGTTTTGTACTTTAGCCCTATTATAACAGAGTAGTAACTTCTCGAAATCCCCAACAACTCTGCTATTTCCCTTTGAGTAAGCTCTTCTGAGCCTTCGAGCCCATAACGTAACTTTACAACAGTTTTTTCCCGTCCTTTTAGCACCTTCTTAATTTTTTCATGTAAAAGCCGGGTTTGCATAAGGAGTCCTACTTGCTCATCAACACTATCTATATCATCAGCAATTTTATCCTCCATTGTAACTTCATTGCCTTCTTTATCTATACCTATAGGTTCCTGAAGATAAACATTATAAATATGCTTCTTTGAGGAACGAAGAAACATTAATATTTCATTTGCTATGTTGGTCTATGTGACACATCTTTCCCGGAGTGTTAACCAATGAGAACAATTACATATTCTGCTGTTTGGTGGTTATGTCATCTGAAAGGCCGGCATAAAGCGATTCTATTTGACTATCGTTTAAGTTTAATGATTCGATGTATTTAACTGTTGCGATGCAACGGAAATCCGCTATTTCCTTATTAATTTGAGCAAGTGTTTTTTCATCCGTAGGATAATGTATAACCGCTTGCTTAAACATTTAGCGCCCCCTTTAGCTATCTATATAGAAGTTTATTTTTTGGCTGTTTGTCTGTATTCATAATATTTAGCCAAAGTTATCTATATGCTTCCGGGGTTGTTGCAGGGGGATATTTAATACTTGCCAAGAAAAAGTTCTTATTTATTCCAAGTCGTCGCCAAGATTATGAAAGGTTTCAACCAAAAACGTCTTGTCAATTGCGCTATGCAAACGGTCATAGTTTTTGTTAATGAATGCTGAAAAAAGGATATCCAGCAGATGAAGGGAGCTTAGGCGGCTGCTCATGCCGCCAATACGGTAAACAGATTCATAGCTGTCCACAAACAGATTAGTTGTGCAAAGCTCTAAAAGCGCATTGTCGGTATGACTTGTAATCGACACCGAAGGAACCCCGCTGCGCTTAAGATACTGGGCAACTCGAAGAGTATCCTGGGTCTGCCCGGTATAAGACAAAAGTATCGCTAAATGATCGGGGGTACACGTTCTTGCAAGCATTGCCATCTCCGAATAAAAGGAAAAAGCCGTAGCCGGAACACCAAGACGCAAAGCCTTAATCATCGCATCGTGGCAAATCAGATTGGATACGCCGCTGCCGTAAAAGTCAAGCTGTTTAGCGGCGCTCATCATATCCACTACCTGCTCGAAAACAGGCAGCGGATTCAGTTTTTTAACGTCAAGGACGGCACGGGCGTTATTCCCCGTTACCTTGTCTATAATGTCGCTTGTTGTATCGTTGGGATTAATCGGTTCTTGATTTTTAAACAAAACCGATGTGTCTATATATTCGCTGATACCCGACGCAAGCTGTAAGCGAAAGTCGATAAAGCTTTCCATACCTAGCTTTTTACTCACCCGCATAACTGTGCTTGTGCTTGTATAGGTCTTTTGTGCAATCTCAACAATACCCATTTGTGCGGCACGCTCCGGGTCACTTAAAATAAAGTTAACCACCTGCCTCTCACCGGGCGAAAGATCCTTGATACGTTTCATTTTTAGTAAAATATTCATACGGCCTCCCGGATGTATTTACGGCGGCAATTATAAGGTAGATAGTTGCTTTTAATTGCCGGGATTATCGTTTCCAAACAGTTTGTCACAAGCCGTTATGCAGTCAGTTTTAGAAAGCTCTCTTACCGCTGCTTTTACTTTCAGTATTTCAGGAGCAGATACCGATAGCTCGTCAATACCCATACCAATGTAATATTGAAGCAAGCTGGTATCCGCCGCGCTTTCGCCGCAAATGCCTACCCAAATGCCGTTGTTATGAGCCGCCTCTGCCGTACAGCGAATCATACGTAAAATAGCAAGGCTGCTAGAATCAAATAAATAGCTGATTTTTGAGTTCATACGGTCTGCCGCAAAGGTGTATTGGGTCAAGTCGTTTGTACCTATGCTGAAAAAGTCTACTTCCCTTGCAAGTAAATCGGCAATCATAACAGCCGCCGGTGTTTCTATCATTATACCATATTCAATGTTCTGTGAATACGGTATTTTATCGGCGTCCAAATCGGCCTTTGCGATATCAATCAGCTTGCGGATAGCACGTACCTCCTCCACGCTGGTAATCATAGGGAACATCACTGCTAACCTGCCGAAAACTGATGCCCTAAGTAACGCACGTAGCTGAGGCATAAAAATATCCATGCGATCCAAGCAAATACGAATTGCACGATAACCAAGAGCCGGGTTTTCCTCTTTTGATAGCTTAAAATAAGGGGCTTGCTTGTCAGCGCCCAAATCAAGCGTACGTACAACAACACGCCTCGGGTGCATAACTGTCAACACTTGCTTATATGCCAAAAATTGTTCTTCCTCTGTTGGAAAGTCGTTACTGTCAAGATAAAGAAACTCGCTTCTCATGAGGCCGATACCTTCCGCATCCTGCTTTAGCGCTTCCTCAGCCTCGTCCGGGCGCCCGATGTTTGCACATAATTCAATCACAACTCCGTCCTTAGTCTGAGCCGGGACACCTACAAGCGTACGAAGGCGCTCTTTTTCCTCTTTGAGTTTTGCACTCTTACGCTCGTACTCACCTAGCGCTTCAATGGAAGGTGATAGTATAACACAACCTTCAAAGCCGTCCACAATACAAAAATCGTCGGACATGAGCTTTTCAAAACCGCCGCCTAATGATGTAACAGAGGGTATGCCCAAATTACGTGCCAAAATAGACGCATGTGAGTTTACGCTTCCGCTTTGGGACAAAAACGCCAACACTAGGTTTTTATCCATTTGTACCGTCTGGCTAGGAAGCAGCTCTTCTGCCGCAACAATAACCGGCTCAGTAACTCCGGCAAATGGGTTGTCGCTGCGCCCGGATAAAATACGAATAATACGCTTTGTCAAATCACGTAAATCCGCTCCACGCTCCTGCATATATACGTCATTTGAAGCAGCTAAGACTTCTGCGAACTGTTGGCCTGTTGCATACACGGCGTATTCGGCGCATAAGTTATCGTCCTGAATAAGGCTGTGAATATTGTCGAGATAGTCGTCATCTTCAAGCATTAAAATATGTATATCAAAGATTGCGGCGGTTTCTTCACCGGCCTCTTCCAACGTTTTGCCGTGAAGGGTATGTAGCTGGTTTTTTGCGGCTTCAATGGCCTCATCAACACGTGCCGTTTCAAAAACCGTATCCGTTATCATACGTTTCTCGGGTTCGCCGCTTTCGTTCGCCAATACAAGAAGCCTACCCATTGCGATTCCCGTACTGGCGGCAATTCCTTCTAATGTTAACATAAGCCTGCCCCCTAATAATTTTCCTCAAAGAATCGGACAAGGTCATTCTTGATGGTTTCTTCATTTTCCCCCTCAATACTGACCGTAACCGTTTCGCCCCATTTGACGGCCATAGCCATAACAGCAAACAGCTTTTTAGCGTCGGCCTTACGCTCGCCGCAGCAGATTGTCACCGTAGCAGGGACTGTTTTTAACTGCTTGACCATAACACCGGCCGGTCTTGCATGGAGTCCCATTTCATCCTTAATCGTATAATCAAAGCTAACCATAACGCATTCTCCTTGTTCATATTTTATAGATATTGTAGTATTATAAACTATTCCTAATAGCTCCGGGGGCTTTTTTCGTATTTTAATAAAAATTATCCTAAAACATCTTGGTCTTTTTTCTTTTTTCGGCAAAAATTGTTAAAGCGGCTTATGCCGGTTGTATTCGGTTTGGAGGTATGTTATTCTTAGCGCATCAGATCGATCTTGATGAAACCAAAAGCTGATTTAAGTATTACGGTGGCAGTGAAAAACGTAATAACACAGCTTTTGATTAAGGAGGCAGTTTATGGGAAAATTGTATGTTCGCGTGGATGACCGTCTGATTCATGGCCAGATTGTCACAGCGTGGAGCGGTACACTAGGCATAGGGGAAATTATCGCCATTGATGATGATTTGGCTAATAACCCCATGTTACAATCCATTATGGTCATGGGCGTTCCGGTGCAGTACAACCCGCGCATATTAACAAAAGAGCAGGCAAGGGATTTACTGAAAACACCATCTAACAAAAACAGGCTCGTGATTACAAGAACTCCCAACATTCTAGCAGATTTACGCAACGAGCTTCGGGAATGCGAACACATTAACCTAGGCAATTGCTCGAAGCAAAATAATTCCATTTGTAAGCTAGCCAGCGGCCAAGGCAGGTTTATTTACCTGACAGAGGACGACCGCAAAACGCTGGATACTTTGGCATCTGACGGCATAACTATCATATGTCAGCTTTTGCCGACAGATAAACAGCGTACTTGGGAATCCATGAAGGCCGGTATTTAGCCCCTATCCATTAGTCATGAATAATCGTTACTGCAAAAATCTAGGAGGTGTATTGACTTGACTGTTTTTCAGGCAATTTTAATCGCTCTGTTCACCTATTTTGCGGCCATCGGGTCTGTTGTTGGCAACACACTCGGCTGGTATACCCTTGGGCGCCCGATTGTGGCTTCACTTGTCGTTGGTGTTATTATGGGTAATGTGCCCGTAGCGCTGGCGCTGGGTATTATGCTGCAGCTTGCAAACTTAGGCTCTGTTACGCCGGGAGGTGCCCTAAGCTGGGATTTATCATATGCAACATACATAGGCGTGGCCGGTGCGCTTGCATTTCATACCGGAGATATGGTAACGACAACAGCCGTAATGTGGGCGTTTTCAACTGTCGGCGGCGCAATCGGCGTTGCTATGTGGAATCTTGTGTTTGCTCTTGACCTTGCTTGCTCACGTGTTGCGCTGCAAGGAGCAGAAGAGGATAACCCACGTAAAATGGCCTTTGCAAACGCAGGCCTTGGCAACCTGATCGGTTTTGTTTGCCGTTTTATCCCCGCTCTTGTTATTCTTCTGACTACTGCCGTAGCTGGATCTCAAAGCGGTATCAACGTTGCAGACTTTATCCCAGGCTGGTTGGTTCAGTGCCTGTCGATCTTCGGCGGTATGATGGCTGCCCTCGGTATGGGCATACTGTTGTCCTTCCTGATGAAAAAGGCTTACCATTTCTTTATCTTTTTAATTGGTTTTATGCTTGTTACTTATTTAGGTTTAGGTTCAATGGCTGTGGCTGTGTTTGCGATTGCTGTAGCCGTTATCTATTATACAATTTTGTCAAGCAAAGCGGAGGAGGTCAAATCAAGTGTCTGAAAAGAAAATTAATAAAAATACATTGTTTAATTCTTGGCGCATTTGGTTTTTTTGGCACGGCTCCTCCCAACAAGCGGAATCACTCCTTGGCAACGCTTTTGGTCATGCCCTCAGCCCTGTTATCAAAGAGTTATATACTAACAAAGAGGAACGTATTGATGCGTATAAGCGCAGCCTGACGTTGTTTAATACCGAACAGCAGGTTGGCGCTATTTGCCCCGGCATAATCTGCGGCATGGAGGAAGCTAAAGCAAACGGCCTTGTTAGCGGTGATGTTGTATCGTCTGTTAAGGTTGCGCTTATTGGGCCTACCTCTGCCATTGGCGATTCCCTGTGGGTTGCAACGCTTATCCCGATTTTCCTAACAATCTGCATGTCTATAACAAACGCCGCCGGAAGCTTCGGCTGGATAGGACCGTTAATTTATCTTATCGCTTACCCAATCGGTACAGCCGCCATGAGCTGGAACCTTTGGAAGTTAGGTTACCGAACAGGCGTTGAAGGCATTCACCGCTTTATGTCCTCCGGGCGTCTTGAGTTGATTACAAAAGCTATGACGGTGCTTGGATTAATCGTAGTCGGCGCTCTTGCAGCTTCCTTTGTAAACATGTCTGTGCCGGTTATGGTCACACCTGTAGGTGGTGAAATGGCCGCTGTTGACTTGGACGCTTTGATAAATCAGATTTTCCCTAAGTTGCTGCCTTTGGGACTGACCGTTTTCGTCTATTGGTTGTATACTAAAAAGAAATGGCCGCCAATGACAATTAT
>CAZEYG010000082.1:6663-7496 GCA_964516575.1 uncultured Defluviitaleaceae bacterium | reverse complement strand
TGTACTTTATATTGTCAAATTGAACTTTGATGTCTGCCGCTCTTGATCCAATAATACCATCCCACGCAAGATGAAAAAATACGTCTATTCTATCTTTTGGTAGTAATTTAAATAAGTTTTTATATTCTGATAAGTTAGCTTCCAATACTTCAAGTTTTGAACATGATAAATCTGATAAACGGTGGGGGTTCCGTACAACAGCATATACTTTAACATCTTGTTCAAGAAGTCTTTTAACTAGTGCTTTCCCAATAAAACCACAGCCACCGGCCACAACTACATTTTCCATTTTTAGCCCTCTTTACATAAAGTTTACGTCGGAATCTTTTAAGATAGGAGCATTTCTATCCTTTTCGGAAACGATAACGTCCACTATGCCCCATTGAATATTTAACTCTGGGTCGTTCCATGCAATAGCTCTGTCATATTGGGGTTCGTAAAACTCATCCACCTTGTACTGAATCTCTGTGTCGTCAACTAGCGACAAGCACCCATGACCGAAACCTTTTGGTATTAAAATCTGTTTTCTGTTTTCGGCCGATAACTCTACGGATACCCATTTTTTGTAATATGGTGAGCCTTTTCGTAAATCTACAACCACATCTAAAATTTTTCCACGTGTACACCGTAAAAGTTTAGCCTGTGCTTTTGGGCAGTTTTGAAAGTGTATTCCCCTTATTGTACCGGCTTTTAATGACAGAATATGGTTGTCTTGCACAAAGATGTTACATATGCCGTTCTCATTAAGCGTTCTCGATGAATAGCTTTCTACATAATATCCTCTATAATCCTCAAAGTATCTTGGCTCAATGATTTTAACCACTAGTAACTCC
>CAZEYG010000082.1:0-6653 GCA_964516575.1 uncultured Defluviitaleaceae bacterium | reverse complement strand
CAGTAATCTTCATACACCTACACCCCGCAAAAATCTGCCATAAGTTTTGCTTGCTTACTAATTGCTTCATATGAAAGGTTGCGCTTCACAGGTTCTTCTATTTGCCCCTTGAATGCAACTATTGATTTTGCGAAGCTGTCGTCTGCCGGTAAATTATATGTTCTCTCTCCATCTGCTGTTTTAACAACTACCACAGGTTCAAATCCCTCCGGAGCCGTCAGAATACGATTGGTGTAAAGTGACCCTGTACTGCCCCAAATCTCTAGCTCACATTTGTAGCTATTATCCATGCCAAATGACAGTTGCGCCGTTAATCCATTATCGTTCTTCATAGTTGCACTGCCGTAAATATCAACATCAAAGTTGTCTTTAAAGTTTAGCTGGGAAGTGGTAATTTTGGCTGATTGCCCAAGCAATAACGCCGCTAGCTTTATCGTATATCCACCGCAATCAAGCAAAGCGCCGCCTCCAAGCTCTTTATTATAACGAAAGTCACTTACGCTGCGAAATGGAAAACCAAAGGTAATGCGGATAAGACGGATTTCCCCAATATCACCTTTATCAACTGTTTGACGGATAAAGTCCAACTGGCTGTGGTATTGAAACATATAATTTTCATGTAGGACTAATCCTTTGCTTTGTGCAGCTGAAACTAACTCTTCTGTATGTATTAACCTTGTAGTAAAGGGCTTTTCCATGAGAAGATGTTTGCCATGCTCCAAAGCTGCCTTACCCCACTTGTAGTGTAATGCCGGGGGCAAGGGGAGGTAAACGGCGTCGATATCCTGGGAAGTTAACAGTTGGTTATAACTTTCAAAAACACGCCCGCCATATAGTTTCGTGAAGCTGTTAGCTTTCTCCATCTCTTTTTCTAAAACAGTGTAATCACTGACGACATCATTATTGCCAAACCACTCTTGCTTGTTTGCACAACCAACACCAACGTATTCTAGATTTTCTTGCTTTTGTACTGCCGGCATAAACCGCCTAAAAGCAATCTCCGATGGGCAAAGAACTCCTATCCTTATATTTTTCATTCTACACCTCCAGCAGAGACATTAAGTTTCGCAACTGAATATTTAAAGTGTTGTTAATTTGCGCTAAACCGCATAAAGTCTTGTAGTCAACTAAAAAATAACCTTTAGGCAAAGGCGGCAATTCCTTAGGTGGAACTGTAATGATTATGTTTCTGTTTTGTTCATGAAAAAAACGCCCTCCCTCTTCCGAGAGCAACACATCGTGTTGTACGCCGTGCCGGCGTTTGTAACACGAAAAGAAAAAGTGTTCCATTTCATTGGTTAACTGTTCGCCGGCTTCCATTTGTACAGTAGGGCCTAATTCTGGTCCGTCAAAATTACCGATTTCCCTTTTAGATTTTACAACAAAACGTAACACATTGTCAATATTACAGCAAATCAAACCGAAGGTAGCAATGCCTACTGCTTCAAAAAGCGGTTGTGTCCAGTGCTTTACCTCTCTGCCATCAATTGATATATCATAAAAAACAATTTTGAAATGATAGCCATCCATACAAACAAACTCGCCGTTTTCCCATTTCCAACCATCCATGCTTTGCAGCGGAACAAGTTTTGGACAATCTTCATCGAACATTCTATGATTGTTGATATAATGATAAATATGGGGCAAATGGTCAGTGCTGTCACCGCAATAAATTGAGTTGTAAAGTGACATATTGCGGAAATATTGTTTGGCTGCAATAGAGTCTGCCAAATGAAACGGTATGCATGAAATAACCGTGCGCGTATCCATGTTAACAAGATTATCATGCCTCATTAATTGTTTTATCTGGCCTAAAGTCATCCACCGGTGGTTAGGTAATACATCAACTTTAGTTTTGGGGTTAACTACAATTATAATATTGCGGTTACGCTTGCCAAAAAAACGAGAGGCTTGCTCCGATTGAATTTGGTCTACGATAATATCATGTTTATATGCTTCTAAAAAGTAGTCAAGGTATGCCGGGCGTGTACCTCCGTGCTTTTGCGTAAAGTTGCTTTTAGTAGCTTGAATTGTAGGGGAAATTTGGATTTTGTTAATATTTCCCGGTTCAATTTTCGCTTGCATAAGTAAGTGCAGTATACCATCAATTTCTTTACACAGTATACCAAGATAACCTATCTCTTTTTGCAAAATAATCGGCTGCTCCATTGCACCTTGGCAGATGCCACTGATTGTAAAGAAGCTGCGAGAAGAATTGGCTATAATGCCCTCGTTTTCTATATATCGCCAAACCGAGTCTTGTTCCGGTTTAATTTTACGAATGTCTACCTGTATAGTGCGGTTTCTCTCGTTAATCCAATTGAGTAATTCTTCCGTGGAATGAGCTTTGCCTTCCTGTTCTGCCAGTGAAGCTAATAGTTTTAAAACGTTCTTAACCATGGTACACTTCTTCTCTCCGCTCATCAAAATTCAGCTTTTCACTGATAACAACTAACGGACGCCGCATTGTGCGGGTGTTAATTCCTAGGATGTATTCCCCAAGAATACCAATAAAGAACAATTGAACCGCACCAAGCAGAAATATTCCAATGATAATTGATGCCGTACCGGCAGGGTATGTATTCCAGTTAAGCAATTTGTTTATAAATACGAATGCGGCAAACAAAACACTTACAATGCCAAGTAAAGCCCCGACGAACGTAGCCATTCTCATCATGGTTTTAGTATAGGAAGTAATCCCTATCATTGCCACATCATAATATTTCATAAAGTTAAAGCCGGATTTTCCGCGCTTACTAACTTTCTGCTCGTACTGCACAACACATTGATTTATGCCAAACTCTGCCACAATCCCTTTTAGGTATGGCTGTGAATCTTTTAGCTGACGGGCAACATCTACAAACAGTTTATCATAAAGTCCAAAACCGTTGAAATGCTGTAATTGTTTAGTATCAGAGAATCGGTCGATAATACTATAATAGACCGAGCGTAACGAATACATCATTTTATTCTCATCGGAATGGCTTTTTTGCCCAAGCACAACCTTATATCCCTGTTCCCATTTTAGCACAAACTCTACAAGAATTTCAGGAGGGTCCTGGAGGTCACCAAAAAGCATAAAGGTTGCATCCCCGGTACCATATGTCAGTGTAGCAAACACATTACGCGTGAACCCAAAGTTTTTGGCGTTTCGTACGCCTTTGACCTTCATGTCCATTGCACAAAGTTTTTCAATTTCTTTCCACGTACCGTCAGGTGAATAATCATCAACAAATAATATTTCATAATCATAATTACATAACTGCACCTCAAAGATTTTGCAAATCCTTAGATACATTTCTGCAACACTTTTTTCTTCGTTATAACATGGAATAACGACACTGATTTTTTTCACGAGCTCACCTCTTTTGAATATAGTGTTTAAGGAATGTCAATATATTTACGTTGTATGTTAACAATCTCACTTTTATCGTTCATTACGAAAAGCGTTATGAAATATTTACCTTTTTTTGTGAATTGATACACCAGCTCATTGGACGGCTCATACCACTGAGTAAATTCACGATTGCCACTTGGGTCATCTATATACCACGCATAGGTGCATTGGTATTGGGTATTATAAAGTGTAGACAACCGATGTGCTCCATCGCTTGTTTTTTCTACATTAATGTAAAATACATCATTCAGCTTAACTGTTATCACGCCGTTTATTATTGCGACTGATTCTTCATCAGGCCACATTGGCATCTCAATTAATTGCGGAGATGATTCTATTTCTGACATCTGTTCTTTTGTTGCTAAATTTATTGGTACACCTAAGTAAAAATCTATGTAAGCGGCTATTTTATGATCATCTGATTCCTTATTTGCTCCAATATATTGCCCCCAAAGCCCCCTATCGTTTATTATTTGAGGGAACATATAATTGCTTTTTGGATAGCTGCTGCTTGGTAGTTGACCAATTAGCGCAACAGGCATTTGCTGACTAAATTCCGGAATTGTCTCTATTCTTGAAAGAACCCTATTTGCAAACGCATATGTTCTTTCATAATAGGTTGTCAATTTTAAGTAATATGCATTTGAAATTAGATAAAAATTAAAAGATACAATAACAGCAGCAGTAATGCCTATAATTTGAGCATAAAATTTCATTTCATTTTTAAAGACCCCATTAGAGGAACAAGCGTATTGCTCAATCCAACGCAGGCTGATAACGAAAATACATAAGAAAGAAAAGCAACTGAGTACAGTTGTTCCTACATTATAAGAAAGCAGTTCCATAACATTAACACATAATGGCAGAAGCATTATCATTACTAAAACAATTAATATCTTTGTCCAATTCTGTCTGTTATGAAATAGAAAGCCAAGCAATATAATCCCTGCCAAGAAAATCATTAATAACGCAAAAAATCGAACTGCAAAAGAAAAGTCAAAAAATGACCTTCCAAAAAAGAATGATGCAAACTTAACGTATGCTTTTGGTGCAGCTAAGAATAATTCTTTTAACGTAATGTTTGAAATTTCTGTAATCCCTGTATAATTGGGCTCTATAACATACCCCGTTACTGCACAAAACACCTTTAGCCCAACATAATATATTGTTACCCCCAACACACCTGTCCCAATATATTTAGCTATTTTAATAAAAAAATTCTTCCAAAATAATTCTTCTGTGTTACTAAAAGCTACATAGTTAATTAAGCATATCAAAAGCAACGTCATTGTTACTGCAAGATATGCCTGATATATTGCAAGTGACAGGCCAAGTGCAATTCCCCCAAAAATCCAACCAAACTTAGACTTATCAGACAGAATTGCGGCTAACGAAGCCAAAAACAGTGCAAATGAATAACACATAAGAACACCGACATACGCAGAGAGGTAGGCCGTAGAGGGAAAAGTAACTGTAAGCACTGCTATACAAAACGCAAATGCCTTGCGTTGAAAATCAAATATCTTTACCGATATAGCCGCTATAATAGCCAACAAAAAAACAGTAAATATTCCAACAATAGCCGGTGCTGGATAAGGAGTAATGGAGCTTACATAATATAAAAGCCATCTACCATATTGTTGACCATACGCTACATAAGGCACATAATAGTCTTCATTTGCTACAAGATGGCTCACAAAAAAAATGTGAGTAAGCATACCAAAAATAAATGCTACTTTAAATGTCCACCATTCAATGGGGCGAATTTTTTTTATTAAATTAGCTAACAAGTTTTCCAATTTATTATCCATAAAGCCCTATCCATCCTTAGTATTAAAATTTTCCTAATCCAACTGCCAACTGGTCGTATATTCCGATAAGCTTACAATAGAGCGGTTGAATCTGCGCATCGTTATGCCTGTTAACGTAAGCGTAGTATCTAAGATTGTCAATTGGATAGTCTTTTGTTTTATCGTTCTTCTCAAAAATGTCCAAAATCTTGAGGGTTCTCAAATAGACAAATCTCGTTGGGTTACGAAGATCAGGCGATAATCCTGACTGGGTAAATAGGTCTTGTTGTTGTTTTTGATGAAGTTTGTTTCTTTCCTCAACTTTACGAAACTTACTGTCGTCATAATTAACAGTTAGACCTTTTCCGGCTGTCTTATCCACAAGCAGATTATCTAAATGGTTTGCAGCTTGAATATCCTTATCATCAAGCCCATAACTTGAATAAGGGAAGAATATTACTTCTGGCTTTAAAACATGCGACATCTCGAACATAATTTTATTGTCGTAACGTTGTTTCATCGTCAACATTTTGGACGCATACAACATATATTTCGACATAAAAGGCGAAAGTCTGCACATATTAGATATATCCAACTGATATTCACACAAACCAAAGTGATAACGTAAATGAAAAAAGGTATACATATTATCAAAATTCTCGGCAGGTATTAACCCGGGTAATTTACCCATCTGTCTTTTAAGTAGACTTGTGAAACTCTTTTGGCAATCATAATCCGAAATAATTGTATTTTCTATTGCAAGTTTTTCTGTAATTTTTAGCGCAATATTGTCTAAGCTGTCAGATTCTTTTATATAACTAGCCGAACTACCAAAATACCTCGAACGCATTGTTTCACCAAAATATCCGCCAATTTGTAGTGCGTTATTTTTGTTTGGATCGATAATAAACTGCATATATGGGTTTACTTTTATAGCACGGTAAAGACCCATAGCAAGGCTGCGATTATCGTTATCCACCTGTTCCAAGGTAGTGGCAACGGCTGTTACTGCATCCACATTGCGGTCATAGTATGGAAGACTATAGTAATTGGTCATAGCAAGTGATGACAACAAATCCTTTGAAGTTGATACATCGTGGGTAACAACACGTACTTTTTCTATGAGTTCTGGGCAATTTAAGGTGGCGGCAAGGGTAACCCTGCTATCAAAACCGCCTGTTATTTCCTGAATATATCTGGAAAAAAGACCCGAATTTACTACTGCTTGAAGTTTTTCGGTTATATCATTTTTTGCTTGTTCTAAGAGCCGTAGGTATTTTACCTCGTCATAGGGCATTTTTTCGTATACCATAGACTTGGTTTTGACGTGAATACCATTGCAGTCGATTTTCACATACTTATTAAGTGGCAACAAAGATAATCCTTTTATGGCAAGGTTATCAGAGAAGTTTGTAACAGAAAACATTTTGTCGCTAAAGCAAAGATTTTCTAATATATATTCATTA
>CAZEYG010000081.1:0-7579 GCA_964516575.1 uncultured Defluviitaleaceae bacterium | reverse complement strand
CATTGCCGCGGCTAATGTTAATGCTGCTATTGTTTTAAATTTTTTCATTTTGTCCTCCTTATTTTATTAGGATTATTTCCTTTTGGCGGTTTGATAAAAACTCAACGCCTTTATTTGTAACGAGGATATTCTCCTCAGTTAACACACTGTAACCACCCTCAAAAAAAAGTATTGTGGGCTCGATTGTAAAAACATTGTTTTCTTCGATAATGCCGTAAGGCGCATCACTATATCTTTCCCATTTGGGCCCAAGCAACGTCCCGCCGTCGTGACATTCTCTGCCGATTTGGTGGCCTGTTGAATGGGTAATGTCCGGAAGGCCTAACTTTTTGTAATGTTCTCTTGCTATGCTGTCGGCTTCAAAACCTTGGATACCCGGGCGAATCCCCTCGGCAACAAGGGTTATGGCGTCATAGGCCGCTTTAAAGCGCTCTTTGAATTCTTCCGGCGCCTCTGTTTGGCCTTCTTTTAGAACGTAAGCTGTTCTTGCAATGTCCGACGTATAACCGTTATAATCCACGCTGAAGTCGAATATAACAAAGTCTCCGCCGTTTAAAACGGCGTCACCCGGTTCTCTATGGGCAATACGTTCCTTCATTATGATAGGCATTGTCAGCTTCCGGGTTATGCCGTTTACTACACCCCGGCTTTTCATTGCTTCAATAAACAACTCGCCAACCTGATATTCCGTCATGCCGGCTCGTGTCTTTTTAAACACCTCGGCGTAAATCTCCTCTGTTATTTCAATGGCCTTTTTTATGTATTCAATTTCCTTAGCCGTTTTAATGCTTCTAAGCCGCTTTAGAAAACTCTCGCTGCTTATAAAACCCGCCGCATATTGGCCGGCGGCTGATTTAAGGAAACGGTAACGTCCTGCTGTCAGCCCGTCGCAAAGGTTGTCGTCTTTTGAAACGTTTATGGCTATCCGGCTGGGGTTAATCTCCTTAAGCAGAGCAAAAAGCTCATTTTCCGGGGAACCGTCAGCGTTTTTATAGGTCAGAACCTTATCAAACAACCCGCTTTGCTCGCTTTCCTGGGCGTCTATAACAGACGCCAAAGCATAACGCTTGTTTTCCTTTGTTACAATAAAAAACGTTTTACCCACTGTTCTAATGCCGGTCATTAGCGGCAAACATGGGTCGGAGCCTTCGCTTGAGAATATAAGCCAAGCGTCTATTGATTGCTCCTGCAAATAACTGGCTGCCTGCGCCAGCTTTTCGTCATACAGCTTATTACTCACAGCGTTACCCTCCCAAGCTCAATAATTGAGTTTATTATAACTCCGGCGCAAAATCTAAGCGACGGAATGGTTATAAATTCGTCTGTTAAATGTACCTTTTTAAGCACCTCACTAAACGGCAGGTCGCTTAAAAACGGTGTGTAGCCGTATATATTTGTACGTATGAAGCGCCCGTCGGTATTACCCAGCGCAAGCATCGGAAGAAGGGTTATGTCCTCTTTTTCCATTGCTGCTGTTTGCTTCCTGATTATATCAAGGAAGGCGCTGTCAATATCACTTTCAAAGGGCGGAAAGTATTTTACCTGTTCGTAAGAGCAGTTTATTCCCGCCAAAATTTCTTCTATAGTTTGTGTTGCTTCTTGTTTAGTTATGCCGGGCACAAGTCTGTATGTTAAGGTCAGCTCTATAGGGCTTTCATCTCTTTTAATATCAAAGCAACCTATGGTTAATGTGTTGTTTATGCTGTATTCATAAAGATTTTTAAGGGTAGTATCCTTTTCTATATACTCTCCTGCAATACTTATAAAACGCTCGGTAACTTTGCACAACCGGCTTTCCAACTTAAAGGCCGAAACACGTCTTGTTATTTGCAGAAAATCGGCAAAAGTATTGTCCCCTTGAAGCCTAACCTTAACCTCAAACACACCTTTTTCGCCGCAGCATATGGTTCTGAACGACTTATCCCCGGCGGTTAAAACAAACCCACCGCCTTCGTTAAACACATAACCGGGCTCAAACAATTTCGGCCTGCTTTCGGTTAAAAATTTCATTCCGTATGTACTGCCCTGTTCCTCGTCTGCTGTTGCAATAAAAATAATGTCTCGGTTAAGGTTCAGGTTTTTTTCCTTGATAATAAGCATTGCAGCTATTCCTGAGGCCGTAAGCTGCTTTGTGTCGATAGTTCCTCTGCCAAGGAGCTTGCCTTCTGATATTTCGCCGCTAAATGGCGGGAAGGACCATTTCGTTTCATCAGCGCCAACAACGTCAAGATGGGATATGATATAAACAGGCGGCTGCTTTTGGCTGCATTCACTATTTATTCTTGCGATAATACTGCCTCTTTTTGGAGCTGATTCTATTATTTCGTTTTTAATGCCCGCTGTGTCAAACAGCTTCTTAATATATAGACAGGCTTCTGTCTCGTTGTTATTTGACGTATTTATTTGAATTAACCTGCTTAAAACATCTGTCAACCTGTTAACTTCGGCTTCATTCCATATATTATCCATGTCACGCCTCATTTTATAAGGTAAAGCTGTTCTTGCCTGACGCTTAAAAGCTCTGCGCCTGTTTCTGTAACAACAACGTTTTCCTCAACAATCATACATGTCAAGCCGTTATCCTGAATAACAGTTGGTTCAACGGCATAACATTCCCCAACCTGAACCCCCGCCTCAGAGGATGGGCGTTTAGTGGAAAGACCTGTGCCGCCGTCGTGGCATTCAATGCCTATCTGGTGCCCTACCGAATGGCGGACAGTTGGATACCCTCCTGCTTCAATAACCTTACGCCCAGCATTGTCAATTTCATAACCCGGAACACCCGGTTTTATGGCTTCAATAGCGGCGGATATTGCGGCGTAGGCCGTATCAAAAACGTGCTGTATATCCGCCGGGGGCGCTGTTTGACCTTCTTCTAGGAAATAAGCACTTCGGGCAATATCGGAGCAATATCCTTTATAACGTACGCTAAAATCCATTATAAGCACGTCACCCGGCTGGGATTTTGTGTGGCCGGGGGCACGATGGGCAAGTCCGGCTCTCGACAGGCAAACAATCGGATGAGCGTATCCGCCGCTTGTGCCGTTTGTTACGTCGTATTTTCTAAGCCCTTCGGAAAACAAATCCCCTATTTCACGCTCTGTCATGCCGCATTTTGTTTGAGCCATAACTTCATCGTAAATTCTTTGAGTAATTTTTATGGCTTCCTTTAGCGTTTCAATTTCCTTGACTGTTTTTTTGCTGCGTAATTCCAATAAAACAGGAGCGGAAGAAACCTCAATGGCCCTAAGCCGCTCTTTACCTAGGATTAATTCAAGCTGTAAGTAAAGCCCTTGTGTTAAGCCGTCACATGTATTATGTGTTTCGGATACGTTAAGCGCCAGACGGTTTATGGGGCGCTTTTCAAGCTGGGTTTTAAGGGCTTGCGCCATGTTTGAGCCGTAGTCGATAAGTTCTGTAAACACACCTGCTTGGGCGTAGTTACCCTTGTCGCTGGAAGAGCAAAGCATTACGTTTTGGCCGTCCTTGTAAAACAAAGCGGCGCAACAGTGGATACTGTCCTCACCGATTAGAAACGGCAAAATCTTGTCGGAGCCTTCTCTTGCAAACACAAGAAGCGCATCCATCTCGTGCTTACTAAGCAGCTCTTTCAGTTGGTTAACCTTCTCTTTTGGTATCATATATTTATCAGCCGACATATTAACCTCCTGTTCCGGTTTCTGCCCCAAACCGGGCACAAAGCCTGCGAATCTCGTTAAGAAGCCCAAAGGCTTCTGAATTTTTGCATTTAACGCTTATTGTTATACCGCAATCATAAGGTATCGGCGCCCGGTTGCCGCCTTTAAAGGCCGTAACCTTAACCTGACCGTTAACCTTTAACTCTTCAAGGGCCTCTATAAGCCTAGTGCATTTTAAAAGCTGGTCGTTTGAGGCGTAATACGGGTTTGAAAGGGGCAGCTTTGGGTAAACAGCAGTAATTAACGTATCGCTTGTTTTTTCATAGTGTTCGTCTATAGACTGTTTAGTGTAACCTAAAAGCCTGCGAAAAGCTACGGATATTTCGCGTATTTCAGTAGCATATAAGTCGTGGTCGTTATTTAACTTTTCGGCTTTTTCTTTCAGCATTAAATATTCGTTTAAAACCTTTTCTTCTTTATAATAAAATATAACGCCGCAATCCTTAAGCTCTTCGGCAGTCGCTAAATCACAGGTAATAAAGTCCTTCTCCAAATAACTTTTAACGCCAAAATTCTTTTCAATATCAGCGGAAAGCTCCGCCGTAAATTGAAGCCGCTCAAAGGGAACTATGGGGCTTAACGCCAGCGGTTTAATGCCGCCTCCTACGATTTCGCAAAAGGCTGTAATCATTCCAAGGTCAAAGGACAATGTATCAATATGATAACGCTCGTTTGTCAGGCAATCCATTTTACTGCCTGCCTTTCGCCAGCATGTTTAACCCTTTTTCCATTCTGTTAAGACCTTCCTCCAAAATTTCACGGCTGGTGGCAAAGCAAATACGGATATGACCTTCGGCGCTCGGGCCAAAGAATTTATCCGCTCCGGGTACAAGGGCAATATTAGCCTTTTCCTGCAAATAGGCGACTAATTCCTCGCTGCCTAAACCTGTGCCCCTAATATCGGGAAACAGCAAATACGTAGCCACAGGCTTGTGGCATTTTATGCCGGGCATATGGGAAATACGCTCAAGGGCATAATCACGGTTTGCTTTCAGATGTTTTAAGAAGCCTTCAACCCAATAATACGCCTCGTTTAAGCAAGCTATACCCGCTATTTGAGAAAGAGACGTTATGCCACCGGCGGTTGTCATAACAGCGGAGCAATCCACAATCCGTTCAAATATTTCCTTGTCGTGGCAATAAATGCAGCCGATTCTTAAACCAGCAACACCAAAACTCTTACTGAATCCAAAAACAGACAATACACGCTTGTTCATTTCCGGCTTAACGGAAAGAATGCTTGTAAACACGCCGTCGTCATAAACCACGTCGGCCCAGATTTCGTCATTCATAATCCATAAATCGTGCTGCTCGGCTAGGTTTAGTATAAATTCCAAATCCTCCCGGGGATATGTAACGCCCCAAGGGTTATGAGGGTTGCAGAAGCAAATCATTTTTGTTTTCGGTGTTATGTATTCGGGAAGCCTAGTTATGTCAAGTCTGCCGTCCTTAACCGCCGCCGGGAAAAGAACCGGTCTTGCGCCGGCGGATAAAACCGACTGCTTAAACAAATAATCCACAGGGTCAAAAACAATAGCTTCGTCCCCCGGTTTAAGCACTGTCTGCGCTATAACGTACATACCTCTTGCGGCGCTGTCTATCGGCAAAACCAGCTCACTATCCACATGCTCGTTTTTACGTTGGTTTAAGGATTTTGCTATACTTTCACGAAACAAAGGAATACCTAGCTTTGGCGTGTATGACAAATATCCGCCTGCCAAATAGTCAGTTAATGCTTTAATAATCTCCGGCGCTGGCGGAAAATCCGGATCGGCCGCCGTCAGCGGAATAACCCCCTCAGGCACCTCAGCCCAGCGATAGTTAAACGCCCGTTCCTTTAACATATTAATATTTACTGCTTGATTATCGAATAAATTCATTTGAGCCTCCTTAAACAAATAAACGGCAAATGCTCGCTATGTTTCATTTCTTCTTTTAAGTTAGGTTATATTAAAAAAAATAGGTATTGCATAAAATTTTTTGTGTTGGTTTTAGTATACAAAATTATGTGTTAGTGTCAAGTATTTTTTTCAAATATAATGCCTTGTTATACGTGTTAATTATTTCCTTGTTAACAACGTTAACAACGCTTTTTAAAACTTAAGCTCATCAAATCCTTCATCGTCATAAAACCCAAAGGCTTCTAAAAAGCAGTCTGACTGAAACACCTTAATATATTCAGAAAAGTTTTGTGAAAGCTCCATAAGGAGAATCTTGTCAAAATCGGCCCAAAAAACCTTACCCTCGTCAGTGCCTTCAATAAGCCTGCCGCTAAAGTCAGTAGTTTTATAGAAAAACTCAAAATATCTGTCATCCGTTTGTTTATGGCACCAATGGACAAGGCCGCAAGGAATTAGGTTTTTAATATCCAGCCCTGTCTCTTCTTTAACCTCACGAACAGCCGAATCGGTTATGCTTTCTCCTTGATTAACATGACCGCCGGGAAAGCTGATACCCTTCCAGCTTTTAAGCCTGTTTTGTACAACAACCTTACCCGTCTCCTTGTCTTGAACCATAACCATATTTGTCAATTCAACTTTTGGCATAAAATCATCCTTACTATCTTAGAAAATGTTAAGTATAAAATCTGATAAAGCAATAAACCGCCATAACTTTGATGTATTATTATAGCACAATATTTTTTAAATACAAATTCAAATTATGGCAACAGTTTTTCACCACAATGAAAAATCCATTTCTTTTATAAAACTTACAACCAACAAATATTTTTTTTATTATTATGAAAAAAAGACCGATTTTAAGGGAAATTTGATTTGTGTGGTAAAAAGTCATGGTGTATAATACCTACAAATAAATCATAGTTTAGTCGACGAAATTGTGAATTATTATGAGCTCTATTTATGTTATTAGAATGGGGGATTTTATTTATGGATGGAAATTCAAACGCAAAACTTAATTGGGCGCAAATTACAACAATGATAGGCGCGATTTTGGCGTTTTCTATCGGCTCGGGATATTCAACAGGTCAGGAAGTCGTTCAGTTTATTACGTCATACGGTTATCAGGGATTGCTTGTAGGTCTTATTTTCCTTTTAATTTTCGGATATTCAAACTATGCCTATGCCAAAGCAGGTTATCTTGAAAAGTTTTCAAACGGCAGTGATGTTTACAGATATTTTTGCGGAAAAACCATAGGTACTGCCTACGACTTCTTTTCAGTTTTCTTTTGTTATATGTCATTTATCGTTATGATTGGCGGCGCTGCGGCAACCTTACAGCAGCAATATAGCGTTCCCCTTGCCGTTGGCGGCCTTATTATAGCTATAATCGCCGGCATAACAGTATTGTTCGGCCTTAACTCCCTTGTAAACGTTATCGGAAAAATCGGCCCTATTATCGTAATAATCTGTATGGCTATCGGTCTTTATACCTTAATTATAGACGGCTCTAAAATACCCGAAAGCGTAAGACTTGTTACATCCGGCGAGATTAAGGTTATGAAGGCTTCCACCAACTGGCTTTTGGCAGGTGGCTCTTATGCGGGCTTTTGTATGCTTTGGTTCGGTGGCTTTATGGCGAAAATGGGCGCAAATAACAAGCCGAAGGAAATCAATATTGCGGTTATTGTAGCCGCTATTCTTAACACGCTCGCTATAGTTGTAAGCGGCTACGCCTTAACAGCAAACGTAGATATTGTAGCCTCCGCTCAAATACCAAATCTTGTTCTTGTAACAAAACTTATGCCTATATTTGCCCCTGTTTTTGCAATAGTTGTTTTTGCAGCTATTTATACTACGTCTGTGCCGCTGCTTTGGACAGCCGCTTCCCGGTTTGCCGAAGAAAAAAGCAAGCGCTTCTACATAATAACAATTGCACTTGCAGCCGTAGGTTACTTCATCGCCCTGAAAATACCTTTTAAT
>CAZEYG010000080.1:0-7615 GCA_964516575.1 uncultured Defluviitaleaceae bacterium | reverse complement strand
TCAGCCGGTCGATTAAAACCTTGCTGTTTACTTCAAGTTGCTTTGCTACTTCATGTACTCGCATTTTTGGCATTGGCCCACCTCCATTCGACATATAGGTTTTTAATGCCTATATGCTTGCGTCTTGTTCTGTCAATAACTTATCTATTTCAAATGCAAATGATTGGTCGGTAACTATTATTGTTTTGCGGTTTTGTTTGCCTGTAGCTGCAAAAACACCGCTGCTGTCGCCGTATACATAACATTTAACATTGTAGAAAAAACTCTTGTTTATAAACTTTTTTTTAGTATTATCCGATGCGTCGGAGCTTATAATCGTTAGCTTTGCTTGGCCGTCTCTAAGCGCTTTTTCACAGGCAAATTCGCCGGAAACCAGCTTGCCTGATTTTTGGCAAAGACTGATAAGTGAAGAAATTTTTCTGTCATTCGCCATTTAAAAGCTCCTCTCTAAGCCTTTCGTATACGTCTTTTGGTATTTGACATTTAAACGAACGCTCAAAGCCCCTAGATTTTTCGGCTTTTTTAAGGCATTCGCTATCGTTGCAGACATACGCTCCACGGCCGGATTTTTTGCCCGTAAAGTCTATGGAAAACTGACCTTCCGGGGATTTTACAACCCGTATCAACTCTTTTTTGGCTTTCATATCGTTGCAGCCGGTACATTTTCTAAGAGGCTGTCTGCGTATAGGTTTATTGCTCATATTCGTCAAAATCCTCTTCTATATACTCATCCTCATAGGAATCGCTAAAGTCTTCAAAATCTTCAAAATCATCGCCGTCGGAACCCTCTTCAAATAAATCGTCTTCATAATTTTCGTTATCGAAGTATTCTTCATAAACCTCGTCATAAGTCTCGTCATAGGTCTCATCATAAGCCTCGTCGTTAATATCCTTTTGGGGTTCCGGTTTATCCAATAAATGCTTCAATTGGTTGAATTGACTTTCGCTTTTAATATCGATTTTAAAGCCGGTCAGCTTAGCGGCAAGCCGGGCGTTTTGACCCTCTCTGCCGATAGCAAGGGAAAGCTGGTTGTCGGGTACGATAACTCTTGCGGTTTGCTCTTTTTCCTCAACAGCCACATGAAGAACACGGCTTGGGCTTAAAGCCTGGGATATAAATTCCGCCGGGTTTTGGTTCCAGTTTATAATGTCAATTTTTTCGCCGTTAAGCTCGTTTACAATAACGTTAACACGTGCTCCGTTTTGGCCAACACATGCGCCAACAGCATCGATATT
Source organism: uncultured Defluviitaleaceae bacterium (assembly GCA_964516575.1). Classification (GTDB taxonomy): domain Bacteria; phylum Bacillota; class Clostridia; order Lachnospirales; family WRBF01; genus CAZEYG01. Next base: position 6,379 of record CAZEYG010000080.1, on the reverse strand, counting down.
ATCTTTGCGGGAATAAACGGCGATTTTCGTCCGGCTGCCGGCTTCCCTTGAAATAGATTTTATTTCCACGATACCTTCACGTACCTCGGGAACTTCTTGTTCAAACAACCGCTTTACAAGCTCCGGGTGTGAGCGGGATACGTTTATAAGAGGGCCTTTTGTTGTTTGACGAACCTCGTATACGTAAACCTTTATTCTGTCTTGAAAATTATACTTTTCGCCGGGAACCTGCTCCGCCTGTGAAAGTACGGCGTCTAACTTTCCGAGGGTTATAATGATGTTTTTCCGCTCTTTCCGCTGGACAATACCTGTCATAATGTCTCGTTCTTTTGTTATATACTCGTTATAAAGTATTTCACGCTCTGCCTCACGGAATTTTTGAACAACAACCTGCTTTGCGGTTTGGGCGGAAATCCGGCCGAAGTCCTTTGGCGTGACGACTATATCGACTATATCACCAAGCTCGTAAATCGGTTTTATGGCTTTTGCGTCGGCAAGGGAAATTTGAAGGGTTGTATCCTCCGGTTCTTCAACCACTTCTTTTTGGGATAAGACGGCGACGTTACCGGTTTCCCTGTCTACAACTACCTTGATGTTTTGCGATGTGCCGAAGTTCTTTTTGCAGGCTGAAACTAAAGATGATTCTATTGCTTCAAAAATAATCTCTTTGTCTATACCTTTCTCTTTAGCTACCTGGTTTAAAGCCTCGATTAACTCGACACCTTTATCCATTTGTTATCTCCTCCTTAAATGAAGCTTGCTTCATAGTTTTCTTAAAGCTACATGATGAATATAGTTTTTACGATTGAAACGTCCTCTTTTTGGAAGTTTAACGTTTCGCCGCCGGATTCGGCTGTTTGTATTGTAATGACACCGTTAGAAAGACCTAAAAGAACCCCGGTATATTTCTTTTTGCCGTCTATGGGCTTAAATAACCTGACTTCAACAGGTGAGCCAACAAAGCGCAGAAAATCGGAATCTTTTTTTAGCCGCCGCTCAATACCAGGAGAGCTGACCTCCAAAATATACTGCTTTTCTATAGGGTCTTTTTCGTCTAAAACTGTCTCAAGCCTGCGGCTTACCGCTTCACAGTCGTTGATAGTAACGAGGCCGTCCTCTTTGTCGATAAAAATTCTTAGAAACCAGTCTTTGCCTTCTTTGGTAAAGGTTATATCATATAATGATAAAACAAGTTCGGAAAGAATCGGCTCTAAGTATTCGGTTACAGTTTCCGTAATGCTTTTGGCTGCCATAAAATCCACCTCCTACGGCTGACATGCGCCGGTTTTTTGTTGTTTGATAAAACCCTTTGACAAAAGCCCAGAAATACAAACAATAAGAGTCGGCCAAAACCCACTCTTCCAAAGCAAACCTATAGTTAAAAAACTACATCTAATTCTGTCCTTCTTATTATAACACGGCATAAAGCAATTAGCAAGCAAAAAAGTTAATTTTTTTTATAAAAATTGTCGATATTATTAATGTGTTATGTTATAATAAGCAATATGCTCTAAAATGCTATTATTTGCTATATTTAAAAATATATATTAAATTACAGTAGTATGTGGGGGATTGTAATTATGAAGAGATTTATCGCCAAGGTCTTGACGTTTATAATGGTAACATCAAGTGCAGTAAACATGGGGGTTTATAATGTTAAGGCTGCTGTTACCTTAAGCGCCGACTGTACTTCCTATCTTAGCCCGAACGTCAAGGACAGAGCTATTTCAACACCTGAACTTAACGGGCTCCATCCTTACGACAGGGGTGACGCTCTTTTGAGCTTTGATGTCCAAGAGGGCAACAGCTATACGCTGGAATACTATATATCCGACGGATCAAAGGCAAAGTTTACGTTTAATGCAGCAGGTGATTTTGAAGGCAAGCTCCAATACGACGTGGATTATGACGTTATTAAAAACGGTAATCCCCTCACGAACGGCTCCTACAGCGTCTGGTGGAATCCGGACGGCGCAGGGAAGTTTGTTTCGCCGCCAATAAGTAACTATGAAAGCAACTATACATCTTTAAGAAACAGCAACGCTTTGCCTAGGTTTATGGTTACGGAAGGTTACGGCTTTTCCTTTAACTTTGATTATAGAAAGGTACACTTTTATCTCGGCACAGACAGAAAATTCTATGTCTCAACCGACGGCCTTGTTGCGTCAAGAGACGGGGCGGACAAGGTCAGAATCTACGATTTCCTGCTGACAGATACAACTACAAGTGCCTTAGAAACCGCACATGCTTATGTTATGCCTAAGGTTAAGTTAAGCTCAAAACCTACGGCAGACCCGCTTCCCCCAAGCACCAACTACGACGAAATAGACCTTATACCTTTTGCAGAAGCTGATTATGACCTTATAGCCAAGAATCCAGGCCTTGAAATCTCCGTCAACATTCCCGAGTTTGTTGATGTTTTAAGCACTACGGGTATATACTCAACTGCAAACACCACCGGCGCCGCAGCTTCCTTCGGCACGCTTAACATCAACACTGACGTTATAGACACAGTTAACGGCACGTCAATATTCTTTACCGTCAGAGACATTTTAAATACACCCACATCAACTACGTCCGAGGACGGCACAGTAAGCGTAGCCAGCGTAGTTTCAGGCGACAAGGTTGTCATAAACCTTAACAATATAGGATCAAATCTAACCATAAAACCGGGCATAATTTACGCCGACTCCTTTGTTGAAATGGTCAATTCTGCCTCTTCGGGCACAAGACCTATAAGCACAAAGAAAATTAACATTCCATTCGGCGATATTTTTACGTATCCTTCGTTTAAATTTGTTTTCGACTCTTTTGGCAACTCCAGTATTTCAGTCGACCCCTTTAACTACGAGGGCTGGTATCGGGTTGTGGCCGGTAACGAAACCGCCGCCGACTCGGATTTATACCCCGTAGCCTTAGCGGAAAAGAAAGCCAAGGACAATACTCCCGTTCAGCTTTCCGTCTCAATACCTAGAAACATGACGTTCAGAGTTCAATACAATAGAGACGGTGATTTTTCGGGTAGGCAGAAAATACTTTATTCCCAACGTGTCAAGCACAAAAAGCAGGACGAAACCCAAGGGGCGCCTAGCTATTTTGAGGTGTCTAAGGTACAGCTTAAATCCACAACCCTAGACAACAGCGAAGGTGAGGTTAGCATGACTCTGCGCTGGGACATCGGCCCCGCAAGTATTATAGACGCTAAAACCATTGCCGCCGCAGCCGCCGGCCAAGACTATAAGCTAGCCTACAGGGTAAACCTAGGTGAGGACATAACAGGCAAAAACAAGTCTTCCTTTATTGACGATATTACTCTTAATTTCAAGAAGGAAAACAGAAATGTTCCCGGCGTAGGTAATAGGGACGTTATTGTTGCGTACTTTGAAGGCTCGTCATATATAGCCGATACTGAATACATTCTTGAAAAGCTGCCCCTTCAAGCAGCTACCGACAGATACGTTGTTCAGCTTAACTTAAAAGGTATCCCGGCCTTTAGAAAACCTACATCAAATAAATTTAACTATCCGAATATCCATTTTGTAAACATGGAGCTTTTAGGTGAAAAGGATGCAAGCGGTAATCTTTCCCTTCGTCCAAGAGGAGAATCAACTTACAGAAGTTTTACATTAAGTAGTCTTGACGCTGCTGTTGTTGTACCACCTCAGGATTTGCGTGCTTATGTTCCTACGGCTCTGCCGTCAGGTGACAAACCAACCTTTGCCGTTGATTGGAAAATAAACGGCCAAAAGTTAAGCGATTATATTCGTTTCTCAAGTATGATTCAGCTTGAAGGCACTCCGTCGGCTCCGGCGGACAAGACGCAAAACAATGTGCTCATCAAAATGAATATGTATATTACCCAAAGCGAGGATAACGCTAAAAAACTCGAAACCTACAACCTTGAAAAAAGAATGGATAATTCAGATCCTCCTCTTACGCCAAATATGATAACAATACCTAACGATTTCGATAAAATAGAATTCTCCGAGGCTCAAAGAGATTATATCAGGACAAACAAAATCGCGCGTATTGAAATCCCCTTTGACTTCACAGACGATGTGGTAACAGGCGGCGCTTTGGAGTATTTATATAACTATAAGCTTTACGGCTTAGACGAAAACCAAAAATACTATGTTTGCGTTGACTTAGTTGTCAGCGAAAAGGAGCCGACGAATCCCCCAAAGGGTGGTGACGGTCTTTCAAATATTGCTGTCGTTACGTCAAAGGGTGATCCGGACGTTCCTTCTACTGAAGATAAAACCCCGCCGGCGCCTACTGTTTCGGTTGTGGAGGGCAGTATAAAAGGCTCAACGGCGACTATCCAGTGGGATAGAATTCCAATTGCGGATAAAACCGAGGTGTTGGAATACCAGATTATCCGGCTGAAGGATACTCAAATGGAGGAGTTTTATTCCGGCGAGTTTGATAAAATATTTAACCAGGATATTAAAGCCACAAACTCAAACCCGGCTGATTTGAATAAAGTAGGGTTGGAAACAAAGCTGAAGGACCTTTTGTTCTTTAACGGCAGCGCTTTTGTGCCGCTTACGGCTTTACAGCAGGTATCCTACGTGTTTGATAACAGCCACGAGAAAACAAATTTTATTACAGATAACTCGCTGATGCCGAACCAAATTTATTTCTACTATGTCAGGACAAAACGTACCGTGGGCGCAAAAGTGCTTTATTCCACATGGGGTCATACAACCGTTACAACTACCCCGGTTAAAGCGCCTAAAAACCTAAAACTTGCTTTCCAGGAATACGACACTCTTACAAACAGAACGGGTTATGACAGAACACGTGATGTTGTTATTAGCTTTGATGCGCCGATTGTGGATTTAACCCAGCTTAATAACGGTTCAATAAAGCTGTTTTATCAGTTAAAAGAGGACGAGGGGAACTGGTCAAACGACATGCAGCTTACGAATGCTATGCGTTACATGCCGCCGCCTACCGTAACTGTTGAGGAATTTACACATTTTGTATACAAAATATCCGGCTTAAAACACGGCAAATTATATGAAATCAGAGTCAGGATGCAAGATATGACAGGTTCTTTCTCTCTGTTCTCAAATTCTATAACCTTTAGAACAGAAGTTGACCCGAAGGAATTTGAGGAGGAAACAAAGAGCGAAAACTGGAAGGAATATATGAAAGGCGAGCTTGAGAAGCTGCTGAAAAACCCTTACTGGACTATGGTTAGCAACAGCTCCATCTTTGAGGTTATTTATAGACCGTCTATGTTTAACTCATATATAAGCGAAGCGACGGACGGTGCCGTTGTTTTGGCAACGAGTAATGCCCCCAAGCAGGTGCATTATATCCCGGCTACTGCCTTGCTTGAAGCCTATGACACAGACAAAGGTTTTTCTTTCGCACGTGGTGAATTGCAGGTTATTATGCCTACGGGTACAGTCAGTATTAACGACAACGAAGCGATAAAAACTATGGCTTCTCTTATGAAAACAAAAACTATAGTGGATTATTATTTAAGAATTACAATAACATGGGACGAAAACCTAGGCGCACATAACGGCGCAGTTAACGCTTCCGCCAACGTCGCAATAGACGCCGTAGGTACGTTTATGGCCGCTAATATATTTGATGATCAGGTGCTTGCGACCTATAAGAAGGAATTAGAGCTTGCCCTTGAAAACAGAGCCATACACCAAAGAATCCTGACTATGGTAAAGGGTAACACTATTTCTGAGGAGCTTGTTAAATATATTGAATCTATAAAAGAAAATATACTTTTTGTTATGGGGCAGAATATATCAAGAAAGCTTTCCGGCGTAATAAGGCGCACAGTTTCCGTCACAAGCCTTGATAAACCGATGGTCATTATGGTTAAAAACACCGACGAGTATTCCGCCGTAACAGCTTTCCGCTACGGCGCCGGCTGGGAGGAATGGGACGTTGCCGATATGGGAACAGGTAAAGGTATTTACACAACCTTGCCGGGGCTTTATGGCTTCCTTATAAGAAAGGTTCTTATCCCGGGTATTGAAAATGTAGCAGGCGGCGGCACGATTACTTCTATAGTCGCCAAATATGGCTTAGAAGATTTCTTTGGTTATGACAACCAATTTAACCTTGACGCAGAAACAACCAAAACAATGGTTGCCGGTTCCGTTGCTACAATCATGGGTATGCCAAAAGGCTCCGACCCTATTAAGTGGCTTAACTCAAGCAAGAGGATTGCCGTTAGCAGCAGAGGTAAAAATACCTCTATTTCGACTCAGGAAGCAGTTCATCTTGTAATGCTTATGTTCGAGGACAGAAGCGGCACTATGCTAAGCGCTATTAAAATACGCAACTTCGGCGCAACCTCCGGCATTACAGGTTTAGACGACAAGTATAAGCAAAGTATTAGAGC
>CAZEYG010000079.1:0-7634 GCA_964516575.1 uncultured Defluviitaleaceae bacterium | reverse complement strand
TTTGCAAAACTTCGTAAGCTCAATATGGCAACAACTATCGGCGACAAATGTTACAACATATCTAACGGCGGCATTCGATGCGCCAACTGTGCTGTTGCCGAGGCGCTGGCAACCGGCCAAAAGGCATTTGTTTCCCGTAAGGATACTCTTCCTGACGGATCAGTTAGGTTTATTGACGATTACGCTATCCCTCTTAAAAAGAACGAACAGGGTGAGGTAGAATATATACTGGAGATTATGATTAACCGTACCCAAGAGATGCTTGCCCGTGAACAGCGTAACAAGGATTACGACGAGATATTATCTATTCTTACTACCTTACTTGCAGCAAAAGACAGCTATACGGCCGAACATTCAGATAATGTTAGAAAGCTTTCATTAAATCTTGCCCGTGAGATGGGGCTTTCTCCCGACGAGATTTTTGAAATATCTGTTGCCGCAAGTCTTCATGACATTGGTAAGGTTGATATACCCGACTCAATTATTAACAAACCGGATAAGCTGACTGATGACGAATTTAAACTAATAAAAAGCCACCCGGTTGCGTCTTATAAAATGTTGGATGAGTTGTCCAGCTTTGGTAAAATCCGGGATATTGCCCTTCATCATCATGAACGTGTTGACGGACGCGGATACCCGGAAGGTGTATCCGGCCACAGTCTTTCAATTGGCGCTAAAATAATTGCCGTAGCGGATACATATGACGCCATAACTACCACACGCTCCTATAGAAAAGCGATGACTCATGATTATGCCTTGTCGGAGATTATGAAGGCGGCGGGTACCCAATTGGACGAGGTTGTGGCGAAAGCCTTTGTAAATATGGATTTTGGAATATTAACAGACACTTTATACGATAACGACGCCGCCGATAAAATGCGTCAGGTTGAGCGTGTTATAAAGCAGCAGGCGGCAATTGAAGATAAGCCGGCTGAGGCTGCTGTTATTCACGACGATATTGACCAAGATAAGTTATTAGATAAGATTTTCAAAAACACGCCTTGTGGATATATACTTATGGATAAAAACCGAAAGGTTTTATACGCCAGCGAATATTTCCTTGATTACATGGGTCTTACTCATGAATCAGTAATTGGCAAAGTCTGTTATGAAGCGGGAGGAATCGGCGCACAACCATGTGACAATTGCTCCATTGAGCGTGCTTTAATAAGCGGCAAAACCGAATATATGCGGCAAGAGCAATATACCAGCAACGGACGCAAGATATTTGATTTATACGGCGTTCCTCTTGTAGAAGCCGACGGAAGTATAGAATATGTTATTGAAATTATTATTGACCGAACTCAGGAAGTGCTTTTAGAACGTACACGTCAACAGGATTTTAAAAAGCTAATCGACATGCTGGGGGAGATTTTTGATAAGCAAAAGGAAGAAATTGACGAAGAAAAGCTCTCCATCCAAATTATTACCCTTAGAAAACGGCTTAATGAGTTGCTTCATAAGAAAATGTTATAATAATCAGCCTAAGTAGCGTTAAGCTAAAACCTAAAAACCTAGTTGTTAACAATTTGACGCTGCCCCATTCAAAACATGGGCAGCGTTTTTATTTGGAGCGATTATCGTATAGCGGCTGATTTGTATTAGGTGTGTTCACATAAAGCTATCTTGTTATGTGAACACGCCTAATATTTTTTATCTAAAATTGAAGTAGTAACTAGCTTATTAATCTCATTGCTGTATTGAAATTTTGTTCGGTAAACCTCTGTAAAGAGCATGTCCAAAACAAAAAGCTGAGCCATTTTTGCAGGAAAAGAGCCTTCCTGCAAGGGCGGCTCGTAACCGCCGCAAAGCAGTACAATATGGGCAAACTCAGTTAACGGCGATTTAGCGTAGCGGGTAATACAAATTGTTTTAGCGCCGCTTTCCCTGGCTTTTTGCGCCATGTGTACAATTTCCTTACTTTCTCCGGAATGGGATATTAAAATTGCCACATCATGCTCGTTTAAGGTTGAGGAGGCCATAATTTGCATATGCACATCCGATAAGCAATAAACATTTGGCATAATATGCAGAAATTTATACATGCCTTCCATAGCTGTAAGCATAGAGCCGCCAACCCCAAAAAAACGAACCTGATCCGCTTTTCTTATATAATCTGCCGCAAGGCAAAGAGCTTGGCCGCTCATCATAGCGTAACTTTCAGTAATAGCATTTATATGGCTTTGCATAATCTTTTGGGCGGCGCTTTCAACCGTATCGCTGCTTGTAACATAAGCCGGCAAAGCCTCTTGCTCCTGTTCGGGCTCTGAAAGGCTAAGGGCAAGCTGTACCTTGAAATCTTGATAGCCCTGGAGCTTCAGCATCTTGCAAAAACGAAACACACTCGTAAGCCCAACGTTACAAGCGTCCGCCAAATCCGTAATAGACATAAAGCGAACCTCTTTAGGGTTTTGCAGTATAAAATCCGCAACCTTTTTTTCTGCTTTAGTCATAGAAGGATAAACGGATTGTATATTCAATAAAAAGATGCTGTTCATAAAACCTCCACGTTTTACCGAAATTCTTTATAACTTACCTAAAAACATAAATATTTCATCGTTTGCATATTCTATTTGTTCATGGTCATGCTCGGGATACAAAAGCATCTCTTTTTCAGAGATTAATTTGTTGTAGGCCGCAAATTGAGTAGAAGGCGGGCATAAATGGTCCATAAGCCCTGTTTGCCAAAGGACGTTGGCTTTAACGTTAGGAGTATGGTTTTGTATGTCGATATAACCCAGCCGATTGAAAAACTCTTGTTCATTTAAATGGCGTGGGTCACATTTCTTGAAATAATAATACAGGCCTTCATAAGCTGCTTGGTTTAAGTCCATTTCTACAACACGCTTAAAGTCACATAAAAACGGATATTGGGGTGCACAAAGTTTTATTTGTGGAACAAGAGCCGCTGCGGCTAACGCCAGCGCACCACCCTGAGAACGCCCTGTTACGGCAATTCGCTCCGAATCAATATAATTCATAGACATTAGAATCTTTACGGTTTTAACCGCATCCAGATAAACATTTCGGTAGTAGAGATTTTGGGGGTTTTCGTCCGTTACGCCTCTGACAATATGTCCAAACACTGTTGGCCCAGATCCCTTATAAACATCCTCTGATAAGCCCCCTTGCCCCCGGCAGTCCATAACAATAACCGCCATACCCTCAAGCACATAAGGCAGCCGCAAAAACCATTCGCCGGCATTATGCATATAACCATGGAATACGGCAATAGCAGGAATCTTTTCTGTTATTCCGGAAGGCTTTAAAAACTTACAATGAATCCTTGCGCCGCCAACCCCGTTAAACCATAAATCGTAACATTCTGTGCCTTTTGCCTTAAAGCAGGCTGGGGTTAAAGTATAATTAAGCCCTGTTTCCTCGTTTTCTGCCATAGCTTTATGCCAATACTCGTTAAAATCACTTGGCAATGGGCTGCAGCCTTTATATTCACGTAATTTTTCTAAACTCATTTCAAATGCCGGCATAAATACAATCCTTTCTTTTTATTTTACGTCAAACCTAAAGAACATGTCAAATCCTCTTTAAACAAAGATTATTTTACTGCTCCGTTTGAAAGGCCGCTTATAAGAGACTTTTGCACTAGTAAATATATTAAAACAGCCGGAATAATAGATAAAATCGTTCCTGTCATAACCATTTCCCATGGGGTTTGATTGTCTATAAGCCTAGCTATGCCTACTGTAACAGGGGTTTTAGCCGGATCCCTAGTAAGCACAAGGGGATACAAATACTGGCCCCAACCCGTAAAGAAGGATAAGGCAAAAGCCGTAGCAATACCCGGAACAGCAAGCGGAACAACAATACGTATCAGCGTCGAAAAACGGGAACAGCCGTCTATATAAGCCGCTTCCTCCAGCGCATAAGGCACGCTGTCAAAGAAGTTACGCATGAGTAAAATCGGAAACGCCATTGACGTAGCTAAAATTGTAATAATAACTCCAGCGTAGGTGTTATACAAGCCGATTGCTTGTAATACCATAAATACCGGCACAATAATAACTACCTGGGGAAGTACTTGGGTAATGAAAATAATACTTATATAAAAACGTTTGCCCTTAAATTTATACCTTGAAAGAGCGTAAGCCGCTAAGGTAGCCAAAACAACATTAATCAAGGACGTTCCAACGGCGTAAGTAAACGTTGCCTTTAAAAAACTAGCAAATTCAACTCTGCTGAAAATATCAACATAATTTGAAAAGGCCCAGTCAGTAGGATAAAGAAAACTCTTTGCAAGGTTTTCATACTTAGTTAAGGAAGCAACAAGCGCCGTATAAATAGGGATAAGGGTAAACACCATCCAAAAAATAATTACAGCATAACGCAGCGCTAAATTAAAAAAACGACGTTGTGTTTTTGTCATTTAAATATCCGCCCCTTCCTTTCTAAGATTACCTAGGCTTAAAAGAGCTATAATTGCCAAAACAACAAGAGCAATAACACATGCTGTTCCTAAATCATCCTGTTGGAAGGCTTTTGAATAAATCTCCAGCGCTACAAGTTGGGTTGTTCTTGCCGGGCCGCCGGAGGTCATTATATAAACCGTGTCAAAAATCTGCATTGTCCAGGCGGTAATAATCAGGGTTGAAGTTGTTAAAACAGGCGTAATATACGGCAGTGTTATATAGCGAAATTGTTGTATGCTGCTTGCGCCGTCTAACTCGGCTGCCTCTTGAATGTCTTCGGGAATAGTTTGCAGCGCGGCTAAAAGGGAAATAATCATAAAGGGAGTCCCTTGCCATATTCTAACAACAATAACAGTTATAATCGCCGTATTTTCTGACAAAAAGCTAATATTCTTTTCGATAAGATGTAGCGCCCTTAAAAGCTGGTTTATAAACCCAAACTGTGCGTTAACAACCCATATCCACATTGAGGCCGCAAAGGCTTGAGGCACAACCCACGGTATAATCGCAAGGGCACGGAAAATCCCTCGCCCAGCAATAGGTTTATTCAGCGCCAGCGAAACGGACATTCCGCATAAAACAACGCCTAAAACTCCAAACACAACATATATTAATGTTACTTTAACACTGTCTAAAAACCGTGGCTTTAACAGGTATGTAAAGTTTTTAAAGTCGTTCCAGCTTTTGTAACCCTGGATAATATTTGAATCACCTAGAGAATATTTAAACAGGTTAAAAAGCGGGACGACCAAAATAAAAATAAACAATATTATTGTCGGCAGCAAGTAAATATACGGCTCAATACTGTCTTTTTTAAACAAGCTTTTATTGCGGGGCATCCGGTTCACCTCACGTTGTATTAAGGGATATGTGGCTCTCTTTAAAACGGAGAGCCACATATCCCAAAGAGAAATAATTCAATTGTATACGTTATAACCTATTCATAAACTTCGCCATGACCTTCAGCCATGTTCTTTTGAGTTTCCTCTGCCGTCTGTTTACCCATCATAAGTAATTGAAGCTGTTCGCCGTTTACGGCCCAAAGAGCGTTTGTCTTTGGTGAAATACCTTCTGAGTAGCTGTTTTCAACAGATTTTACAACCTCTGCCATATAACCGCTTGTGTATGTTTTAGCTTCGGATTTAAGTATCGGTACAGAGCCGTAGGTAGCGTGTTTAATTTGGTTTTCTGTTTTCATTAAGTAACGCAGGAATGTCCAGGCTTCATTCGGATGTTTGCTATTTGTAGGTATATACCAGCCGCCTACGTTAACAGCGCTGGAGTTAACGCCACTTGCCCCGGCCGGAATAACCGTACAGCGCATAGAACCGTCATTTAGCTGATCTTTAATTTGGTTTGCCATGTTTATAGCGTCAAGCACCATAGCAACCTTACCGTCTCTTAAAAGGGTACGGGTATCAAAACGTCCGTATTCAACATAGCTGTCTTGAGCGTATTTTGTAATATCCTGCATAAATTGCAGTGTATTAATTGCTGCTTGCTTACCGGCATCGGAATCATATATGTAGCGGTTTGTTGCGCCGTCCCATGCGCCGCCGCCGAATTCGGCAGTAAACAGCGATTCATAAAGGAAGGAGGTTTCGCCGCCGGCGCTTTTGGCATACAAGCCAAGAGGGGTAATGCCGTTTATTTTAGAAAGTTTTTCACATGCCTCTTTAAATTCTGTCCAATTTTTTGGCGGTTTGTCCGGGTCAAGTCCGGCTTGCTTAAATAACTCGGCGTTGTACCAAAGCATAATGGTAGAAGCGCCGCAAGCTATCATGTATTGCTTGCCGTCGTATTGGCCGGCTGAAAGCATAGCGGGATACATATCGTCCTTTATCTCCTGATCCAAATAAGGGGTTAAATCCAGCACAAGACCTTTATCGGCCATGTCAAAAATCGTTCCCGGCAGATGGTACATTATGTCTGGCAGAGTTTTGGAGCTTGCCATTGTTTGAAGGGTTTTTTCGGCATCAGCCCAGCCTAAATCCTGCATATCAATTTTAATGTTTGGGTACTCCTTTTCAAACTCGGCAATAATCGGCTCAAAAATGCCACGGAGCACTTCAGGAGTTCCTGTACGCATTAAGGTTATGGTAACTTGTTCTGCCGGGGCTTGGCTTGCGGGAGCTTGACTTGCCGGGGCTTGGCTTGCCGGAGCCTGGCTTACAGGCGGAGCAGAGGCAGGTGCTTCACTTGCCTTAGGAGTTGGCGCAGCACAACCGGCTAGAAATAAAACGGTTAATGTTAGGGATAATAAAGCAGATATTATTTTTTTCATGTACATTTCTCCTTTATTTCTTATTTAATGGAAAGCTACATTCCCATTTGCTTAAGCACGGCATTAACTTCGGTTTTTTCGTCATCTGTCAGAGGTATGCATGGTATTTTAGGAAAACCACCGCAAGAACCAACCTGATCGGTTATGTATTTTAAAAGAGAAATTACCTTATACTCCCCACCTAAGGAAGAAAACTTAACAGCTAAATCCATATACGGCACAAGGCTGTTACGTATTTTTAGGGCTTCGTCGTAGTTGCCGTTAGATCTAGCCTGCCAAATTTTAGCCGAAAGCTCCGGCACAAAGTTAGACATGCTGGAAATAAAGCCTGCTGTTCCAGCCAAACCTGCATAAGGTTCTAAAAATTCGCCATGACCGTTAACAACGCTGACAGTATCACCTATTACCTGAACAACCCTTGTCATTTTAAAGAAGGATGGGGTACATTCCTTCATGCCAACAACATTAGGGAATTCCTTAAGCCTTTTTAGAAGGCGGATGGAAATATCAATGTTCATAACCTCAAAATTGTTATACAAAAGTATGCCTAAGCCGGTGTTTTCCGATAAGGTTTTGTAGAAGGCGTAAATACACTCTTCGTCTTTAGCGGGGTAGTAATAAGGCGAAAGCGCCATAACACCAACAGCGCCCTTTTCTTCTGCATACTGGGCAAGTTCTACGGTTTCGTAAACGTTAGTACTGTTACAACCGGCTATAATGGGCAAACGTCCTTTACAAACGTTAAGGGCACAATCAAACACTTCCTTACGCTCTTGAGTATTCATTGCGCCGCATTCGCCCGTGCTGCCGCCGACTACGATAACGGAATTATCCTTGTTTAAACCTCCGTTAATTATGTAATTAAGATTTTTTTCATAACCAACAGCGTCTAGGCTACCGTCTTCTTTGAAAGGGGTTATGCT
>CAZEYG010000078.1:0-7689 GCA_964516575.1 uncultured Defluviitaleaceae bacterium | reverse complement strand
CATTTGATTTTTTCACTAAATTATAAATAAAGTCTATTCTCTTGGAAATAGAAGGGGCTGTAATCTCATAACCGTATTTTAAGCCTGTTTCAGCCGCCTTTATTGTTTCGTCAACAATTTTATCCAAATCTGTTTCGCCGCGCATACAAACAGCTAAACCCCAGGCTATTGCAGAAGCTGCTGATACGCAAATTTTTGTATTATGAGTAGGAAGGCAGGTTAAATATACATCCTTTACCAAATCCTCACAAGCTGAATCCCTAAGCCCGTGAATAATACCTACCGGGCTGATTCGCATAGCTGATCCGTTTGTATTTCCGTATTTTCCAGACTCGTTTATGTTTGCGCCGTTTTGAATGGCTTTTAGAGCTCTTTCTGTACTAGGCCCAAGAGGGCTTGCATATTTATCTTTTACACGATCAGCCCATTTTATTATTTCATTAACTACATCCTCAGGCACTACGCAGTTATTCCTCAAAAACGAATTAATCAAGGCCAAAGCCTGCTCCGTATCGTCGGTATATTCTCCGGCTTTAAGCCCGTCATGAAAAATATGTCCCTTTTCCGGCGGATAAAACGTGTCTACCCAACCAAATGTCCTTTTAATTTGAGACGGGGTATAGAAAGACGTTGGTACTCCAAGGGCATCACCTGTAGCCATTCCGTACAAACTGCCCTTTGTTCTTTCAATACTCGATAAGCTCATATATATCCCCCTTGATTAATGTTGTTTTTGGCTTTCAGGCGTAATAATACCTGGAGCGTGTGTGTTTAACCGCTCAAGAAGTTTTTCCCATGTAGGCAGGTTTGTTTGGCCGCCGTACTCTTCTACTACAAAGCTGGAATTTGCCGAACCCACATATCCGGCTTGAACAGGTGAGTACCCTTTAACAAACGCACTTACAACACCACTTGTGTATGCATCACCAGCTCCTGAAAAATCCTTTATATGTTTTTCGGGTATAATTGGAATATGTGTTTTTGTTTTCTGGTGATACAAAACACTTCCCTTTTTGCCTTGAGTTACATAAACATAAGGAACAGGGCAGTTGTTTATCCAGCTATCAATGTCTAAAGAGTCTGCAAGCATCTGCGCTTCACGGACGTTAATCACCAGCATAAAAACCCTTTCCAAATAAGGCAGCAGCTCTCTTGAGCCTATACCTGTTAAAACAATTTTTTTATTATCGGAAATTCCCTGTTTAAGAATTTTCGTTGTAAAGCTGTTTAATACAGGGGCAATTATAACCCATTCCCCCAACTCCTCAGTTATTTCAGGCAGAGCATCAGCGGCGGCGCCAGCGTAAGCAAAACACATCGTGACCCCGTCCTCTTGCATGTACATAAAAGAATACCCTGAACGTTCGGTCATATTTATTGTTATTTTTGAGCAGTCAACACCATAACTTGTCCACTGCTCCAGCAAATCACCATCCTTAATATCATATCCTACAGGATAATAAAGCTGTGGGTTACAGGCACATAACTTCGCTATACCGCTTGCAATACTTGGGGCGCATCCGCCGGGCAAAGGTTTTTTGCAGTCATTTGTTAATTTAACAATATCACCTTTTTCCGGCAGCTTATCTACCGTAAAAATGTAGTCCCAAAGGGCGGCAGCGCCTGCTACGGTAACAAGCCGACCTGGATTTTTTGTAGGAAAAGCCACAAGTAACCCCCTTTTATATGAAATGTTTGACTTATATATATTATGTTGTATTTATTTTAATACAATATAATAGGTATGTCAATAATAATATCTATATTTTTAAGGGGCCTTATTACGCTGCACTTAGAGCCGGAGTTATATAGTAACAACTACCCTATTATCCTTGCTCAACTATTACCCCTACGCCGTCGGGGATAACCAGCGTATGGCCTGTTGGCTTAAGGTTTCTTGCCTGCTCATAAGCGGCAAAAAGAGAAGGAGCATAATCCATTTTCATCTGCAAAATATACTCTTTAACCGATTCATCGGCTACAAATATAACCCTATGCTTCATAAGAACTCTAGCTAATATCTGGTATTGCCACTGGTCGGGTTTTGTTTGCTCCATTGGAGTTGCCAGTACGGCGTTCATAAGGCTTTCGGGGCTTTCAGCAGAACGTAACGCCTCGTAGAAATGTTGCCCGCCTATTCCGTCCCCGCATTTAGCGCAAATAATTATTACCGCTCCTTCATTGGCGGCGGCTTCGGCGGCTGTCATACCTTTTACGGCCTGATAGATGTTTTGATCAAGAGGATACCCGCCGTTAGAGGTTATTATAATATCGCCCTTGCGCTTGGGTCGTACACGGCAAAAGCTCATAAGGCGCTGACATCCGGCTTCATGGGCATCAATGGGGTTTCCAGCGTAAGCAGCCACAACGTTTTTATCGCTGTCAAGAATGACGTTTACTATATAAGCAAAATTAGCCAGCTTAACGGCTTCAACCATATCTATGTGGATAGGATTGTTATCTAAAATACCTGTCCTGGCATAAGGGCTTGCGATAAACTCACTGCAATGATTACCCAAAACTGTTTTCTCGCTGCATATTCCCGGCATTACGCTTTTCCGCCCGCCGGAAAAACCAGCGAAAAAATGAGGCTCAATAAAACCTTCGGCAAGTAATAGGTCTGTTTCAACCGCAAGCCTGTTTATAATCAGCTCCGCCCCCGAAGGCATACGCCCAATATTAACAAGTGAGGCTTCATCCCTGCAATCATGTACAATAATTTTTTCCCGGCTTATTATATCCTGCCCCAACTTATCTGTTAGCTCGTAAAGAGTAGTTTCCCGGTGACAACCTGTAGCCACAAGCAACGTAATGTTGATTTCCGGGTTGCCTTGGCGAAGCTCTGAAAGCATATGCGGAATAATAAACCTACTTGGCACAGGGCGGGTATGGTCGCTTAAAATTATTACGGCGCTGTTTTTGCCGGAGGCAAGCCGGCTAAGGGTTGGGCTGCCTATGGGTTTTGCCATAGCCGCCTTAACTAAGTTATCGGCAATCTCGCTTGTTTGGGGTATATCTGTCTCCAATAACTCAAAACTCCCGCTTAACTCAATATGTTCAAAGCCTTTCCCATAAGGTATTTTTATATTCATATTTACACCTCTTTTCAAATTAGTTTTGCCGAGGTAACCCCTTAGGAGCCCCAAGGCTCGTCAAAGGGGTGGCAATTAAAAATGATGTTTTTCACTGCCGGGTTAATAAGTTTTAAGCCGAATGACTAAAAACCCTTCTAAAACGGTAAGTCTTATTATATCATATTCTACCATTTTTTAAAATGAAAAAGCTGCCGACTTGTTTGCCGACAGCTTATAATAACACGGGTGGTCCTCATTTTACATTACCCCAAATTAGTTTTTCACTTTAACGCCAACCTTCTTTCAGATCTAAACCTTACTTAATTTCGTATTTATTGCAAAATTCATACAGCGCATTGATATAAGGCATTATGGGAAAACGTCCCGCTCCTGCGCCTATTTGGCCGCCTTCCTTGGAAATGATTCCGCCGTGACAAATAGGTGTTATACCTGTTTCAATAACTTTTCTTAAATCAATGCCAATAGGTGGGCCGGTGAAGTTAAGTAGCGGAATCGGCCAGTTGTGGTTAATGCTGGCGCATATATTTTTCATTTCTTCTGTCTGTGAAATGGCTTCTTTAAAAGAACCATTTCTTAACCTAAGCACAGCAGGTGAGGCAGCGGCAGAAAAACCTCCAAGACCTACAACCTCAGTAACTGTGCTATCACCTATATGAAGAGATGCATCCTCGGGGCCCCATTTTGAAGAAAAATACTGACCCTCATAAACAGGTGCCGAAGCCAAAAACCATTTGCTGCCGTGGGCGCTGAATTTAACTCCGTTTTCAATGCCGTTGGAACAATTCATGGTAACAAGGGTGCAATAATCAATCTGTTTAAGAGATTGTAAAAGCGCCATAGCGGAAGCCATTGCCAAGGGGTGAAACCATCGCTCTGTGCTTGTCAACATTTCGATGCATAAGCTGGTTTTTTCATTGTCTACTTTGCACTTTAAAAACAGCGGTACAATTTGGTTAACAAGTAAAAGCCCTGCGGCAGTTTGCCGTGTATGAAGCTCGTCACCCATTTGAAGGCATTTCGCTATAATATCACCTAGGCTAACTCCGCCTGTCTGCTCTAAAACATAATCAACAGTCGGGGCAAACTCATTTTCTATTATTTGCAAATTTCTTTCAACAATTTCATCATATCGCCCCCAAACTGAAAGGCCGTCCCTGCCTTCAAAGGGAATGCAATACCCTTCAAAACCGGTGTTCATATCCCTGCAAACGTTAGCAACCATAGAAGCGGTTACAATGCCTACGCCTGCGCCGATACAAGAAAAATCATGAGCTGAGTACGTTTCAATTTGGCCTGTTTCCATCAGCCTGATAGCTTCCCCTTCGTCAGAAGCTAGTTTTTCGTGCAGAACGCCACCTATTATACCCTTCTGCTGTAATGTTCCCATTCGTGACCATTCGATAGGTGGGCCTGAATGGAGGATATAATTCCTTTTCATACCCGGCACAACATCAATCACCTTTTTCATTCCTACCCAGCAAGGGTTTCCTGAAATAAGTGCATTAAGAGCCTTTTGATTGGCTTCCTCTATTTTGGCTTTGATTTCTGGTCTTTCTAACTTTTCAAGAAGCCTAGCCGCCTTTAAATCAACAGGGGGAGTCCAGTTAACCTGTGCTGTTTCAACCCCTTGTTTCCGAAAGGCTTCGCCAAAAGATTGCACACCTACGTTTATAACTCCGCCATTTTTGTCGAACAAATCCTTACCTGTCACTGTTAACACTCCAATCGCTACTGTATTATCAATCCGCTTAAAATTGCTGCTTGTGCATTACTTGGTAACACAATAACACCTAATTCTTCAAGGCGTTTTTGCTGCTTGGTGAGTACCTGGGGGTCTAGGTCTGTTCCTGTTACAGAAGCAACAAGGCTAATGTGCCGTTTTTGTTTTTTAGCTTCTGCTTTTATTGCAATAAGTTTTTCTTCTATTGCGCCTACGGGGTTTTCATGTGCCCCGTACCCCAAAAGGAGATCAAACAACACAACGCCAACATCCGGGTCTGTGCCTTCTTTCCACAACCTGTCATTTAAAATGGACGGATCCATTACAGGATGAGGTTTGCCCTTAGTGAATTCCTCATCACCTACATCTATAACCGAATGCTTAATACTGATCCGTGCACTTTCAAGAGGAGTGCAGCCGCCGAAATTAACATTTGCATGTACCTCCCCCAGCATACTCTTTAAAAGAAGAATAGCTTCTTCGTTATGAGTTCCGCCGCAATATATTCCCCGCAAATATTTCTGGCCGGTCTGGAGCTTTTGTTTTTCTTGCTCGGCTTGTTCACTTAACATAGACCGGCACTTTGCAATAAAATCAACATCAAGCTCAACTCTTTCGCCACGAATTAATTTAACTGCTATTTCTGCTGCCTGCTCCAGAGTTTTGGCACAATAAGCCCCGCTTTCTTTAATCCTTGCTTCATCTCCGCCTAAAAAGAAAATAACTACCGGCTTTTTGCAGTTTAAAACACGGCTTAATATCTTTTTCTCTGTATTAGGGTGAGGAGGCTTTGAAACAAGAACGATTACCTTTGTTGCGGGATCGTTCTCTAAGTAGTTGATACCTCTAAGCATTGTTATCCCTGAGACAGCTTGACTTAAATCTCGCCCGCCTGTTCCTATTGCTTGCGAAATACCTTCTCCTTTTTGGGTAGCCAGCGCCGCTATTTCATGAATTCCACTGCCGCTGGCGCCAACAATGCCAATACCCCCAATTGCTACCTTACTCATAAGTCCGTAGGATACGTTGTTAATAACTGAGTTCCCGCAGCCGGGGCCCATAACCCACAGATTCCGTTCTTCGGCAAGGGTTTTGATTGCAACCTCATCCTCAAGAGAAACGTTGTCGCTAAAGATAAAGGCATTCAGCCCGTTGTTTATAGCAGTCTTTGCCTCTAACGCTGCATATTCACCCGGAGTTGAAATAAATACAACCTTTGCGTTGTTAAAACTTCTTGCTGCTCCTGATAAGGTTGAATAACTTTCAATGGACTTTTCATCCACGTTTTCCTCTTTTATTATATTTTTAAAATGTTCGGCTGCTTTTTGAATCGTATCTTTTTCGACTACATCCAACGAAATAATCAGATGGCTGGGTGTTGCATTTTTAGCTTCCTCGTTAAGCCCACCAAATTCAGCTAGAACGGTTTTATTCATATCCGTTCCCATAACCACAACGGCCTCTTTAACCCCTTCTACATTTAACATTTCCTTTGTAGCTTTCATTAGAAAAATTGAGTCTTTATATCCGCATTTCAAAACAATAGTTTCAATCATTTTTATTCACCCTTACTTTTATGCTTTACTTGCCGCTAAAAGTTCTGCTGTAATATTCATATGTTCTTTTTGCTACAATAAGCTCCTCGTCTGTTGGTATAACAAGTGCCTTAACCTTAGAATCAATTGTTGATATAATACGCTCCTTGGCACCCTTTTCATTGGCGTTCTCATCCAGATTTATGCCTAAGTGTCTAACCCGGTTTATGATTTCCAGCCTTGTTCTTGCCGAATTTTCTCCTATGCCTCCGGTAAAAACTAAATAATCAAGCCCGCCAAGCTCGGCATAAAACGCCCCTATGTAACGGACAACGCTGGTATAGAAAACCTCAAGAGCTAAAGCGCAGCGTTCGTTTTGCTCCGCAGAGCCTTCTATTACCCTTAGGTCGTTACTTAACCCCGAAATCCCCAGCAGCCCACCTTGCTTGGAAAGCCCTGTTAAGATCTTATCGGTTGAATAACCCTCGCCTAATAAAAAAGGTATAATATATGGGTCAATGTCGCCACAACGGCTGGCGTGCAAAACTCCTGTTTGCAGAGAAAAGCCAAAGCTGGTATCCACGCTTTTGCCGTCTTTTATGGCGCATAGTGAACAGCTTCCGCCTAAATGGCAAGATATTACCCGGTGTTCTTTTGATTCAGATGTAATCCGTTCTGCTATGTATCCGTGGGAGGCACCATGATAACCCATACGCTGGATGCCAAACTTTTCATACCATTCGTAAGGAACAGGATAAAGCCGTCTATGCAGCGGGATTGTTGTATGAAATGATGTTTCAAAAACACCCACCATCTTTGCTTTGGGAAGCAGAGCTTTAAGCTGGTTAATAGCGTCCATATAAGGCCCGTTGTGTGTGCCTGCAACGTTCATATATTGCTGCATACCTTCCATTACGTCATCGTTAAGCTCATGAATGCCGTAATAGTTTTTAGCAAGAACAGTTTTAAACCCAACACACTCAATCTCACCGATGTCATCAATAATTCCGCTTTCTTTGCCGGCTAAGTCCCTTAAAAACATCTCAATACCCTGCTTGTAGCTGGGTACAGATTGATGTTCTTTAACAAAGCTAATTTCCTTTGGCAAGTTTTCATAGAGGTATACCGCCTGTGCCTCGGCGCCTATGCTTTCAAACCGTGCTTGGACAAGCACTACTTGCTTTGGCATATCAAACAGCTTAAATTTAAGTGATGTACTGCCTACGTTGCAGGCTAACAGCTTCATAAGTTTTCTCCTTTTGCCGTGGAATTACTTTTTAATAGGGCAGCGTACTTTTCATTTGTTGAAAAGTAATTTTCTGCTTCTTTTTTTATTAAT
>CAZEYG010000077.1:5860-7704 GCA_964516575.1 uncultured Defluviitaleaceae bacterium | reverse complement strand
AAGCATGGCATGGTAATCACTTCAATAGGCTGGATGAATTTCTACCCGTATTTAAAACACTGTTTGCCTATAATTCATGTAAAATTGAAAACGATGAAGTTACATTAGACGCCGTAAAATCCGTTTTTGAACGGGGTGAGCTTTGTAATTTTACAGGCTCTGTTACGACAGTTCTTGAATTACAAAACCAAAAGGAATGCATGGAGCTTTTGCTTAAATGCCTCGAAAAAAATGAACCTATTTCAACGAAACTCATTAAGGACATTCATTTTACCCTTACAAAAGGTACTTATGACGAAGGCCGGCTTATTAATGACGAGGAACCCGGCCAATTTAAAAAGCAAGATTATTTTATCGGCGTAGAAAATGTTGGGACAGCCGCTCCTTTTGTTGAGGAAGAGATGGAAGAGCTTGTTAACGAAACAAACAATTCTTCTGATGTTGATGTTTTAGTCAGAGCAGCATATTTTCATGCCTGCTTTGAAAACATCCGTCCCTTTGCAGACGGCAACGGCAGAACCGGCCGTATGCTTTTAAACTACTTTTTGCTTATCAACAACTACCCGCCGGTAATCATTTTTGATGAAAACAAGGACGAATACTACTATGCCCTTAATTCCTTTGATATTGACGATGTGCTTAGCCCTATGAAGAATTTTATCAAGCGGCAGATGTTAAAAACATGGAGCGGGCAAAACCTTGATGACGGTATGGCATAAAATAATAACAAGCTGTAACAACTTTTGTGTTCATGCATAGTATGTCAATATATTTCCTTTTTTCAGGAGGCATTGCTATGGGTGAATATCATATACTTGGTGGCAACAAACTGCAAGGCGAGTTAAGGATAAACGGAGGGAAAAATGCTATTCTGCCTTTGCTTGCATCGGTAGTGTTAAACAGCGGCATAAGTATTATACACGATTGCCCTAAAATTTCCGATACGTTTATATCAATAGAAATTCTGGAGGCCATAGGCTGCAAGGTTAAATTCGAGCGCAACACAATCGTAATAGACTCATCATCAGCAGACTGTTATGATGTGCCGGAACATTTAGTTCGGGAAATGCGCTCCTCAATTATTTTTTTGGGTGGGGTTTTAGGACGGTTTGGCAAATGTAAGATAGGTTATCCCGGCGGCTGTGAGCTGGGTCTTAGACCTATAGACTTACATCTTAAGGCGCTTAAAATGTTAGGCACAGAAATAAAAGAGGAGCACGGATTTATTATTTGCAAAGCCGATAAATTATCAGGCACAAAAATCAACCTTGATTTTCCAAGCGTTGGCGCAACAGAAAACATAATGCTTGCCGCAACTTTTGCCCAAGGTGAAACAATAATAAAAAATGCCGCCAAAGAGCCGGAGATTGTAGATTTACAAAAGTTCTTAAACGGAATGGGAGCAAGCATAAAAGGCGCAGGTACAGACAGTATAGTTATAAAAGGCGTAACTAGGCTACACGACGTGGAGCATACCGTTATGCCGGACAGAATAGTTGCAGGTACTTATTTGGTGGCGGCGGCTATAACAAAAGGCAGTTTAGAGCTTACAAATGTCGTTAACGACCATCTTTATCCAATAGCTTCAAAGCTTGCGGATGCAGGCTGTACAATTAAGGAGGAGGCTACTAAAATCTACCTTAAAGCGCCGGATATTTTAAAATCCGTTCCAAGAATACGTACACATCCCCATCCGGGGTTTCCAACAGACATGCAGCCGCAGCTTATGGCGCTGATGTCAGTGGCCGACGGATCATGTATTGTAAGTGAAACGGTTTTTGAATCCCGGAACAAGCACATAAGTGAACTTAAAAGAATGGGAGCAGATATATTTCTGGCTCAAG
>CAZEYG010000077.1:0-5850 GCA_964516575.1 uncultured Defluviitaleaceae bacterium | reverse complement strand
ATGACGTCAATAATTACCGGCGTAAAAACGCTAAACGGAACAACAGTTGCTTCTAAGGATTTACGCGGCGGTGCGGCATTAATAATAGCGGCACTAGCTGCCGAAGGCAAGTCCATTGTAGAAAACTCGTGTTATGTAGAGCGTGGTTATGAGGATATTGAGCAAGCGCTGAGTTCTATAGGCGCCGATATTAAATTCGTTTGTTAGCTGTTTTATACAGCGTACTGGGCAAAGCCCGGTACTTACATATTAAACTTCATAGTTTTATAATTAGCAACATGTAAAAGGGTTGCTTTTTTATTTTCGCAGTGGCAATGAGCCAAGCGCGTAAGCTGGCTTGTGCATTTGGCGAATGCCCGCGAATGAACTACTCCGCCGCTTTGAGGCGGGGTAGTTCATTAAGATTATTCCATATTACGACAGTGATAAAGATATTTCTAACTGCCGGGGTAATTACTATAGAAGGATATTTGACAGTTGCTGGAAAAGGTTGTATATTCATACTAATCCTAGATTAAAATATAGAGCACAGAGGGAAGCCGAACGCCAGAGCCGTTCGGCGCTTTGGCTGATAGCAGCCTATAATTTTAATCAGGATTGGTATCATAAGTAAAGGAGTGTTTAACTTGAGCCAAAAAATATTAAAAGTGCCGCCGGAGCTTACAACAACCCTTCGGGGAAATATTGTAAGAGTACCGGATATTATCCGCCGGGAAGCAAGTGGTATTACTATAGTAGGCAAAACAATTTATTCTATTTTGTTTTCTACAGACATAGCGATTATTAGAAACACAAACGCCGACGCTATTATTGCCGTTTATCCCTTTACGCCTAACCCGGCAGTAACCCAGGCTATTATGTCTTGCGCCGACATACCGGTGTTTTGCGGCGTAGGTGGCGGCCTTACCCATGGCATACGCTCCGCCAGCATAGCCCTCCACGCAGAATTTCAAGGAGCGCTGTCGGTTGTGCTTAATGCGCCGACGCCGATAGACACCATAAAGGCCGTGAAAGAAACAATAGACATTCCAATAATACTTACTATCGTTTCCGAGCTTACCGACATAAAGGAAAGAATAAACGCCGGAGCCGACATCTTAAACATAAGCGCCGCCGGAAACACAGCATCTCTTACGAGAAAGGTCAGAGAACAGTTCCCCGACATACCGATAATTGCTACCGGCGGCCCTACGAACGAAACTATAATGGAAACAATAAATGCAGGCGCAAACGCCATTACATACACGCCGCCTACAAACGGCGAGTTGTTTAAAGCAAAGATGGAGATTTATAGAAAAAACGAGCATGAGCGGGCGCTTAAGGAGCTGGAGCTAAAGCGATCAGTTATAAACAATCAATAACCGCTTTTGTAAACTCGTCTGTTGATGAGCCGCCGCCTAAATCCTTTGTTATAAACTTGCCTTCACGAATAACCTTCTTTACCGCCTCGTGGATTCTTTTAGCAGCGCCAGTCTCACCTATATGGTTCAACATAAGAACAGACGATAAAAGGATTGCCGTTGGGTTTGCATAACCTTTCCCTGCAATATCCGGGGCGCTGCCGTGAATCGGCTCAAAAACAGCGCATTTTTCTGATATATTTGCGCCGGGGGCGACACCTAAGCCGCCCACAAGACCGGCGCAAAGATCGGACACAATATCCCCATAAAGATTAGGCAAAACAAGAACGTCATAACTTTCCGGGTTTTGCACAAGGCGCATACACATAGCGTCTACAATCATTTCCTCAAACTCTATAGAGGTGTGTTCCTTAGCAACCTGTCTGGCAATGTCTAAAAACATTCCGTCGGTACATTTCATAATATTTGCCTTATGAACGGCCGTAACCTTTTTACGTCCGTTTTTTATTGCATAATCAAAGGCGAAACGTAATATTCGCTCGCAGCCTTTTCTAGTAAAAATTTTAATGCTTTCGGCGGCGTCCTCGCCAACCATGTGTTCAACTCCGGCGTAAAGATCCTCTGTGTTTTCTCGGACAATAACTAAATCTACGTTGTCATAACGGGATTTTATTCCGTCGTAGGTTTTAGCCGGGCGTAGGTTTGCATAAAGGTCGAACTGTTTTCTAAGAGTAACGTTAACGCTTCGGAAGCCTGTGCCTATTGGGGTTGTAATGGGCCCTTTAAGGGCAATCTTAGTTTTTGCTATTGAGTCTATTACACTTTTCGGCAAAGGTGTGCCGTGTTTTTCGATTTGAGCCGCACCTGCCTCTTGGACATCCCAGCTTATAGAAACGCCAGTGGCATCAATAACCTTTTTGGCGGCAAAAGCAACCTCCGGCCCGATACCGTCGCCGGGTATTAAAGTAATATAATGCATATGAAAGTTCCTTTCTATATCATTGGTTAACTCTTTGAGCTTCGTAGTTAAGCTGCCCTCCGGCTAATATTATTAGCCGTTGTCTTTCCGACAGGTTTATTTTAACAGGGATTTTTATACCCTTATCAGCAATATCCAAATACAGCTTGCAGTAGCCGGGTTCTTTCAGGTTTTGGTGTATATTATCTATTGTGATTTTGTCGCCCGGTTCAATTCTTTCATAATCATTTTCGTCCTCAAAAAGAAGGGGCAGTATACCGCTGTTTATGAGGTTAGCTTCATGTATACGGGCAAAGGACTTTGCTATTACAGCCTTAACCTTAAGATAGAGGGGGGCAAGAGCGGCATGTTCCCGGCTGGAGCCTTGACCGTAGTTACTTCCCGCAACGATAAACCCGCCGTTTTCTGCCATGGCTCGCTTAGCAAAACCACTGTCGCAGGGTGCCAGGCAAAACTCCGCCAAATACGGTATGTTGGAGCGGAAGGGCAGCAGCTTTGCATTTGACGGCATAATATGGTCGGTTGTTATGTTATCCTCCAGCTTAATGAGCACTGTTTTTTCTATCTTATCCGGCAATGGTTCACCTACGGGGAAAGGTTTTATGTTAGGCCCTTTCATAACCTTGACTTGCGAATTGTCTAAAGGGGGTTCAATTATCATGTTGTCGTTTATGTAGTATAAATCAGGCAGGTTTTCCGGATATGCGTCGCTAATGCTTGAAGGGTCGCTTAAAACGCCGGTTATGGCGCTGTAGGCGGCGACTTCGGGGCTTACGATATATACTCCGGCAGATTCCGTTCCGCTTCTGCCGTAAAAGTTACGATTAAACGTTCTTAATGACACGGAGTTTGATGCAGGCGCCTGACCCATACCGATACACGGGCCGCAAGCGGATTCTAAAATCCTTGCTCCGGCGTTTATCATGTCGGCTAAAGCCCCATTTTGGGATAACATGGAAAGCACCTGTCTTGAGCCGGGAGCAATCACAAGGCTGACGTTGTCGTGAATCTTGTTGCCCCGCAAAATATTAGCAATGGTCATCATATCGGCAAAGGAGGAATTTGTGCAGCTTCCGATAGCCACCTGGTCAACCTTTAACCCTTCTATTTGTGATACCGGCACCACATTATCCGGGCTGTGAGGACATGCGGCAAGAGGCCTAAGAGACGAAAGGTCAATCGTATATTCCTCGTCGTATTTAGCGTCCGTATCGGCAGAAAGCGGCTTATAACAGCTTTCTCTGCCTTGGGCTCTAAGGAATACTTCTGTTTGTTCATCACTGGGAAAAACGGATGTTGTTGCGCCAAGTTCGGCGCCCATGTTCGTAATAGTGGCTCGTTTTGGTACTGTCAAATGTTTAATGCCTTCTCCGCCGTATTCGATGATTTTGGATACCCCGCCCTTAACTGTCAGAAGGCGTAAGACTTCGAGGATTATATCTTTTGCCGAAACATTTTTTTGCAGCCTGCCTTCCAAATTAATCTTCGTAACCTTAGGCATTGTCAAATAATACCGGCCTGTGGCCATTGCAGCCGCAACGGAAAGCCCACCGGCGCCTATTGCAAGCATACACATTGCGCCGCAGGTTGGGGTATGGCTGTCGGAGCCAAGAAGCGTAAGGCCGGGCTCGGAGAATCGCTCCAAATGCACCTGATGGCAAATACCGTTACCCGGTTTTGAGAAGTATATGCCGTGCTTTGCCGCTACGGTTTGAATGTATTTATGGTCGTCGGCGTTTTCAAAACCGGCTTGCAGTGTGTTATGGTCTATGTATGCAACGGACTTTTTTGTTTTAACCTTGTTAATATTCATTGCTTCTAATTGAAGGTATGTCATTGTCCCTGTGGAATCTTGGGTAAGGGTTTGGTCTATTTGAATACAAAGCTCGGAACCTGCTTTTGGCTCGCCGCTAATTAAATGAGAACTAATAATCTTTTCTGTTAGGTTCATTTGGACCTCCTGTTATTTGCATAATACTCGTGGTTCAATTTTACTTAGCGCCGCTTTAATCTCAGAATCGCTTAACGCTGTCACCCGGCCGTCGTCGTATTGCTTATCGACCCATTCCTTTAGCTGGATAACTATAGGATGCCTTTTGTCTATAGCGGTTTCTGGGTTTGCGTTTGCCATACGGTTAATCCAGTGGGCAATACCAGCAAGGCCGGAGCTTTTGTTAACGGCAACGCCAACAGGGCTGTTTAAAAACTTAACCGTATCAAATATGTTATATATTTCTTCATTTTTAAGCAAGCCGTCGGCATGGATTCCCGCTTGGGTTATGTTAAAGCATTCGCCTACATAGGGTGTTCTCGGCGGGATTTCATATTTTATTTCTTTTTTATAGTAGTCTGCTATTTCCTTTATGACGGTTGTGTCCATGCCGTCCAGCGTGCCCCTAATTTGAGCGTATTCTATAACCATAGCCTCTAATGGTGTGTTGCCTGTGCGTTCGCCTATGCCAAGCAAGGAGCAGTTTACGGCGGCGGCTCCGTACAACCATGCTGATGTTGAATTGCTGACACATTTATAAAAGTCATTATGCCCGTGCCATTCCAAAAGCTCGCTGTCAAAACCGGCGTGATGGTGAAGGCCGTAAATTATGCCCGGTACGGAGCGAGGAAGCGCAACACCGGGGTAACTTAACCCATAACCTAAAGTATCGCAAGCGCGGATTTTAATCGGTATGCCGCTTTCGTCCATCAGCTTGCGAAGCTCTGTTGCAAAGGGCACAACAAAGCCGTAAAAGTCGGCTCTTGTTATATCCTCGAAATGACAGCGGGGTTTTATACCCATTTCCAGCGCTTTAATTATTATATTTATGTAGTCGTCCATTGCCTGGCGTCTGGTTTTTTTCAGCTTTCTGAAAATATGATAATCTGAGCAGCTTACTAATATGCCGCATTCCTTAAAGCCAATGGCTTTTGCAAGCTTAAAGTCCTCTTCCGTGGCTCTTATCCAGCCGGTTATTTCAGGGTATTCAAAACCCAATTCCTGACATTTTAAAACAGCTTCTCTGTCTCGTTCGCTATAAACAAAAAATTCCGATTGCCTTATTTTTCCTTTTTTACCGCCTAATTTATTAAGTAATTTAAATAAGGTCACAATCTGGTCAACAGTATAGGGCTCTCGGGATTGCTGGCCATCCCGGAAGGTAGTATCAGTCAGCCAAATCTCATTGGGGGCAGAATAGGGAACTCTTGTGTGATTAAAGGCGCATTTGGGTATTTCTTCGTAGTTAAAAATTTCTCTGTATAAATTAGGCTGTGATACATCCTGCAAAGTATATTGGTAGTTAGCTTCCTCCAGCGTGTTAGTCCTTTCGTTAAACGTTACCATATTACCACCTCACAATTGATATAGTATAGTGATACAATTCACTATATCGTAATATGTAACGTAAGTCAATAGCTTAAAAAATTAAAATGGCTAACGAATATATCGTTAACCAATAATTTAAAACCACTTATTTTTCTTAAATAACCCAATACAAATCACAACAACCGTAATAC
>CAZEYG010000076.1:0-7719 GCA_964516575.1 uncultured Defluviitaleaceae bacterium | reverse complement strand
TACATACCCTTGATAAGGAAGGTTTTAGCTTTCTAACTAATCCCTCTGCGTTCATGAAAATCATATATCTTTCGGATATTTGGAAGGAAGCCGGCTGGGGTACAATTATATACATAGCCGCCATTTCATCTATTGATTCTGAGATTTACGAGGCCGCAACAATTGACGGAGCAGACAGATTCCAAAAAATATTTTATATTACGTTGCCATCATTACTTCCGACAATATCAATACTGCTTATAATCAAGGTTGGACAAATGATGAACATGGGTTTCGACCAAATATTGAACCTTTATAATTCGTCTGTTTATGATATTTCAGATATTTTGCAAACGTACATTTACAGAAAAGGCATAATAAAAACCGAATACAGCTTGTCTGCTGCCGCCGGATTATTTATTTCGTTAGTTAACTTGATACTTATGCTTTTTGCTAACAAAGCCAGCAAAAAACTGACAGGGCATTCATTATACGAATAGGTGTGAGTTAAATGGTAAGAAACGATAAACTATCAGAAAGGTTGTTTGGCATTTTTAATGCAATGTTTTTATTGTTGCTATGCCTTGCCTTTTTATTCCCGTTCTTTAATGTAGCGTCAATATCATTAGCAAGCAAGCAGTCGCTAATGGTAAACCCTAGCCAACTTATTCCGTCGGAGCTTTCATTCGACGCTTACAGGTTTATATTTTTGAATAAAAACTTTGTAAGCTCACTTGGTGTAACAGTTTTTATAACAATTGTTGGCACTATGTATAGTATGCTTCTAACGATTATGATGTCCTATGCGTTTTCTGTTGGGCATTTCCCCGGCAAAAGATTTTTTTGGGGGTTAGTTATATTCACAATGTTTTTTAATGGCGGCACAATACCATATTATTTAGTGGTGAAAAATCTTGGGTTAATAGACAACGTGTTTGCTATGATATTACCAATAGGTATTAATATGTTTAACATGCTCATTATAAAGTCGTTTTTTCAGCAAATACCAAGCAGTCTCAGGGAAGCTGCTATGATAGACGGGGCAAACGAAGCACAGATTTGTTTTAGGGTTGTATTGCCGTTATCAAAGCCTGTTTTAGCAACATTTTCACTATACTATGCGGTTTTCTATTGGAACCAGTGGTGGCAGGGGATGCTTTTTATTCAAAGCGAAAACAAAAAACCTTTGCAACTGTTTTTAAGAGAGCTTATAAACAACCTTGATATTTCCGAAATGGAGCGGCAATACTTAGCTTTAGAAGGTGTCGGCGCAAACGTATCCTCGGCTTCTGTTAAAATGGCGACCCTGTTTGTGGCTACATTACCCATTTTAATTGTTTATCCATATTTACAAAAGTTTTTTGCTAAAGGTATTATGGTTGGAGCGGTAAAAGGTTAGTATAGGGCTAGTTATAATTAGGCTCTTGTTATAAATTAACAGTAAAGGAGAAAAGATAATGAAGAGATTATTGTCAATAACTATGGCGGTCTTTCTTGTAGTTTCGACACTTGCTGGCTGCGCTAAACCTGCCAAGGAAGCAAGCGCTCCGGCTCAATCGGAAAAAACTGTCACCCAGGAAGAAAAAAAGACAGAAGCAGCAAAGACAGAAGCAAAAAGTGATGAGGTTGTTGAGGTAAGCTGGGCTCATTACAACAACAGCGAATGGGGTAAGGACAAAATAGGCGAGGTGCTTTTAAACGATTTGAAAGTATCAATTAAACCTGTACCTTACTCGAATTCAGATTGGAAGGATAAGGTTAAGCTTTGGGCATCCCAGGACGAATTGCCAAACGTCTTTAGAACTATGGGTGTTTATGACGCTGATACTTTCTTTCAGTTTATTAACAACGGCATAATTCGTGACATACCGGAAGAAATGTTAAAAGCACGGCCGAATTTATGGGCCATGCTGGAAGCAAACCCTGTTTACAAGGAATTTAAGGTTGACGGTAAGATTTATTCCCTTCCTCATGTATACTGGAGAACACAAGAAGAGGATTGGAAAGGCGGCGTTTCTTGGATAAGAAAAGACTGGCTTAACGCTTTAGGCCTTCAAGTGCCTAAAACATTAGACGAATGGACTAATATGATGGATGCCTTTGCAAACAAAGACCCCGACGGCAACGGCAAAAAAGACACCTTTGGTATTACATACTTTAGAGAAGAAATACCTACCTTCATCTTTAGCGCTCACGGTGCTTACATTGAAGAATGGGTTGAAGAAGACGGAAAATGGATACACGGTACTTATAGCAAACACGCCAACGAAGCTGTAAAATATTCTAAAATGCTTTTCGATAAAGGTATATTAGACCCGGAATATGTTGTGCAAAAGGAAGTTGGCCAAGTGCTTGATAAATTTGTGACAGGTAAGGCAGGTACTATGGTGTACGGAACAATGCCTAACGAGGTTAAATTAGTCTACGAACATTTTGAGGCTGCAAACCCCGGCAAAAAAGCCGAGGACTGCTTAGAAATCATTCTTTACCCCGAAAGCATTGATGGTACAGTTAAAAACTCGGCCGCATTCAACTGGTTTTCAGACATTGAGTTTTCTGCTAAAACTACCGACGAGCAGCTTGAAAAAATATTAGACGTTTTTGAATGGTCATTAACAGAAGAAGGCGACAGAATTACCCGCTACGGTTTTGAAGGTGAGGATTATAAAATGGAAAACGGCAAACCGGTTTCTATACTTCCTAAAAAAGCCGACGGAACTCAAACACTAATAGCCGAGAAATACCCTACAGCAGAAATCGGCTTGTACTACTGCCAAAAATCAACCGAGCAGTTTCAAGATGCTGTTATAGAAGACAGATATTTAAAGGTAAGCCTTGCGGCTAAAGAGCTTTATAAAGGAACTGGCCTTGAAAACACAATAAACTGGAAAGCTAAGTTTATGTATACTCCAACAAAATCAAAGCTCAACCCTCTTGCTCCGTTTAGAGTGGAAACAAACAAGATGATTATTTCCGGCAAGGATTTAGACATTGATGCAGAAATAGCTAAGTTTTGGAAGAATTTTGATATTGAATATGATGCGTTTAAGGCCTTTGACGAATTAACCGAAGCTATGAAGTAACATATTACCCCGGCAGTGAAAAAAACATTTTTCGCTGCCGGTGTAATACAACTAAAGTTATAATGAAAGGATGTTAAATATGAAAAAGAGCTTAAGCCTTTGGAGTGTTCACCGTTTGTTTGAAGCAGGTGATTTATCATTAAAGGGATTTATAGATTTTGCTAAAAGCATTGACGCCGAAGGCGTTGAAATTGTCAGCTTTTTGCTAAAAGACAAACTAACCGAAATGAAAGAAGTAATGCAGCTTTTAAAGGATAATAATATGTCTTTGGCGGCATACTCCATTGCTAATGATTTTGCAAAGGAAAGAGCAGAAGAAAGACAAAACATGATTGAGCAAATCAAAGAAGAAATAAACATTGCCGAGCAAATCGGAGCAACAACAATCCGGGTTTTTTCCAGCGATTTTGGAAACGGTTTGGCTTTTGATGAAGCGCGGGGTTATATTGTTGAAGGGTTAAAGATAATATGCAGTTATGCAAAGGACAAGAATATAAAAATAGCTATGGAAAATCACGGTTATTTCTCCGGCACAAGCAGCCAAGTATTACAAATCTTGCAGGATGTTGATTCGGATAATTTGTTTACCACATTAGATATTGGAAATTTTATTCTGGTAGACGATGACCCTAAAAAAGCCGCAGAGATGCTGGCTAAAACTGCCGCTCTTGTACATGTTAAGGATTTTCACCATGTTCAAAGCTATTATCCAGCAAAAGCCTATAAGGCAAATTCCGGCGAAAAATACATAGGTGCTGTTATAGGCTCTGGAGTTATCGATGTAAGACATGCGCTTAAGCAGCTTAAAAACAGCGGTTATGATGGTTACTTAACATTGGAATATGACGGCGGCGAACAGGATACTAGGGAAAACCTTAAACTTGGCATGGATAATCTAACTGCAATATTGGAGATGCTGGACTAATGGACAATAAGCGTTACGGCGTTTTAGTAGTTGGAGCCGGATATATGGGTAAGGCGCATATTGACGGCATAATAAATGGCAAAAATGTAAAGATTATAGCGGTTATTGATAAGGATTATAAAACGGCAAAGGAAGCCGCTGATTCTTATTCTATTTCCGAGTTTGGCACGGACTATATGCCATATGTAAGCGACAGCCGGGTACAGATTGTTATAATTGCCACTTATCCGAACACTCATTTTTCAATAGCTAAAGTGTTTATGGATAACGGCAAACATATAATTTGTGAAAAACCCATATCAAACAACTTGTCCGAGGCTAGGGTTTTTTATAACTATGCGCTAAAAAGCAATACTAAAATCATTTTTGGTCACATTTTGCGCTTTAACGAAACCTATATAAAGGTTTGCAAAATGATTAAGGAAAACAAAATAGGCTTACCTATTGTTATGCGAATATCTCAAAGCAAAAAGGTTGAAAGCAATGATAACACTTTTTCAAATCTATTAATGAATTCGTATCCTGTTATAGACTGTGGAGTGCATTATTTTGATGTAATGAGATGGTTTACTGGGGCGGACGCTATCTCCTTCAGCGGCATAGGCCAATGCTTAGACCCCCAGCTTGCACGGGATACATACAATTACGGTCTTGTTACCATGAAATTTAGCGACGGCTCAAGCGGGTTTTACGAGGCATGTTGGAGCCGGAATGTTAGTACAACAAACCTAAAAGAATTTATTGGCCCTAAGGGGCGGATTCAAATTATTTACCAATCGGAACGGGACGACAACATAAAAAGCAACCTGATAATATACGAAAACAGTGAAACAGGAGAGGCAGAGTATATTGACGTTCCCTATGAAAAAAAGCCAATAGACCTTCAAATGCAATTCTTTATAAGTATGATTGAAAACAACATAGACCACAAGCCTTTTCTGCACGATGTTTTCAGGGCGATGCAAGAGGTAATACTGGCACATAGGGCAATATGCGAAAACAGAACTTTCTACACGCTGGATAACATTCAGCCGATATATTGGAATCCTGATACTGTACTATAAGTACTATAAAACGAAAGGGGTATTTTATGAATAAGCTGGCAATAGGCATTGTAGGCGTAGGAAGTATATCCAGAATGCATATACAGTCATACCAAAAAAATAACAACTGCCAAGTGGTAGCCTTCTGTGATTTAAGCGCCGAAAGGCTGGCAGAAAAAAGCAAACTCTACAACGTGGAAAGCTGTTACACAGATTATAACGAAATGTTCAGAAACGAAAAGCTCGACTGCATAAGTATTTGCACATGGAACGCATATCATGCGGAAATAGCTGTTGAGGCATTAAAAGCAGGTATAAATGTTTTATGCGAAAAACCACTAACTATAACTAACAAACAGGCAGAAGCAGTTGCAAAAGCTCAAGCTGAAAGCGGCAAGCATTTAATGGTAGGTTTTGTAAGAAGACACGCAACAAACACAAAGATAATAAATAAGTTCATAAATAGCGGTGATTTAGGAGAAATTTATTATTCAAGACTAAACTGCTTTAGAAGACTTGGCAACCCCGGCGGCTGGTTTTCCGATATTACACGGTCAGGGGGCGGCCCTTTAATTGACTTAGGCGTTCATTTAATAGACGTAGCCTGGTATTTAATGGGCAAACCAAAACCCGTATCTGTAAGCGCTAATACATATAACTGCTTAGGTAACTTTTCCAACATAGAAAACAAAAGCTGTTACAAGGCAGCCGATTATTCAGCTGAAAATAACAGCGTTGAGGATCTGGCTAATGCATTAATCCGCTTTGAAAACGGAGCTTCCATGTTTATTGACGTCAGTTATTCACTACATACTGAAAAGGATAGGATTTCGGCGGAGCTTTTCGGGAGCAAAGGCGGAGCCATTTTAGAGCCTTCCTGCAAGCTGTTTACCCAGAAACATAACAACTTAATCGACATAACGCCTTATATCGACGACTATACGTTTAACTTTGATGCAAGTTTTCAAAGTGAAATAGACAGCTTCATAAACGTTTGTCTAGGAGCAGAAGAAAATATTTGTCCGGTGCAGGACGGAGTTACTATAATGCAGATATTAAATGCAGTATATAAATCAGCCGAATTAAACAAGGAAATCTATTTTTAAGGAGTTGTTAAGATGAAGATTGGCGTTATTGTTGATTGCTTAAAACTTCCGCTGTTTGAAGGCATTAAAAAAGCAGGGGAAATAGGTGCGGATGGAATCCAGATATACGCAATTGACGGCTTTGTTACCCCTGAAAATTTAGATAAGGAAAAGAGAAGAGAATTCAAAAAATATATTTCTGACTGTGGGTTAGAGGTAAGTGCCCTTTGCGGTGATTTTGGAGGGCATGGTTTTCAAATAGCCGCCGATAATGCCGAAAGAGTCGAAAAATCTAAAAGAATTCTTGAGCTTGCATTAGATTTAGATTGCAATATAATAACAACACATTTCGGGATTATACCCGAAGATGAAAAGGACCCGATTTATAAAGCTATTTACGATGCAACAATCCAATTAGATTTAATAGGCAAGGATATGGGCGGATATTTTGCCATTGAAACAGGCTGCGAAACAACATCAGCCCTTGCTAAACACTTGAAAAACTGTAATTGCCGGAACGTGGCGGTAAATTATGACCCGGCAAACCTTATAATGGTACATGGGGAAGACCCGGTGGAAGGTTTGGATAATTTAAAGGAGTATATTGTTCATACCCATGCAAAGGATGGGGTTAGATATAAACCTGTAGACCCTAAATACGTTTATGGTTACCCGGGGCTTAAAGGCATGAGCCATGAAGACATCTTTGAGATGGTATCATCTGGGGAATACTTTAAGGAAGTTCCCATAGGCAGCGGTAGTGTTGATTTTGACAAGTACATAACTAGGCTTAACGAAATAGGGTATACTGGATATTTAACGATAGAGCGGGAAGTAAACAACAACCCAGTGGAGGATATCGCCAAGGCTATCGAGTATTTAAAAAACAAGTTTTAGAATTATATAAAAGGTGATTAGCTGTCAACAAGTAAGTTGGCAGTGAGCCTGAATATTCTCCCGTGTAACTAATGCAGGATTGCCAAAGCACGGGAGATATTCAGTCAAAATTAAAACGCCTGTTTGCGGGAACGATTGAACAAATGCTTGAAGTTGAGATGGACGAGCATTTGGGCTACGAAAAGCACAGCACAGACGGCAATAACACTATGCGCTAACCCACCATATACATTGACCTTATCCCCATGGATTTGTTAAAATACATGCAGCCTGACGTGAGCTTGATGATTCTATCTTCTATAAATGGGGGAATTTAATATGAAAAAAAGGGTTGCTGTTTTATTATGTTGTTTACTGGCTGTTATAGGATGTAAACTTGCTATTTTGCTAAATGTATATACAGAAGTTAATGCTGCTGTCATGGGTTGGTTTTTGGTCATTGTAGGAGCAGTAATTTTAATAGTAAATTTTATATATAATACTTATAGATAAAAAAACAAACAAAACAAACCCGGTGGCAAAATCACATCTATTTGCCACCGGGTTTTTATATATACCATTTTTTCGGCTTAGGTGTTTAGATAATCGTTCACCAACGCTTCTGATTATGCCATAATGATGGTTCTAAAGGCCTGTTTAATATCTCGCTTTTCTGATAAAGTTCAACTCAAGCAATATTCCAGTCATGTTTTCAATTCAAGGAAATT
>CAZEYG010000075.1:0-7727 GCA_964516575.1 uncultured Defluviitaleaceae bacterium | reverse complement strand
TGTGATAATTTAGAACATGTAACTCTGTCAAACAGCTTGACAACCATTGCGGCAGTAATGTTTGGGGGTTGTGAAAGCTTGACCAATATTATTATACCGGATGGTGTCACTTCTTTTGGAAATGAAGCGTTTAGTGGTTGTCACAAGTTATCGAGTATAAATATCTCGAACAACATTACCACGATTGGAGATATGGCATTTAATTCATGCAGGAGTTTAACCAATA
Organism: uncultured Defluviitaleaceae bacterium; assembly: GCA_964516575.1. Classification (GTDB taxonomy): domain Bacteria; phylum Bacillota; class Clostridia; order Lachnospirales; family WRBF01; genus CAZEYG01. The sequence continues at coordinate 7,501 of CAZEYG010000075.1, read as the reverse complement.
TAACGATTCCCGACAGTGTTACTTACATTGGCAGTTATGCTTTTAGTTCATGCTATGGTTTAACAGAGATAGTTATTCCAAATGGAGTTATCAATATTGGTGAATCGGCATTTCGAGCTTGCGAGAATCTTAAAAGTGTAGTGCTCCCGGACAGTATTGATATCATAGAATGCAGGATGTTTTGGGAGTGCGAAAAACTTACCAATATAACAATACCCGGCAATGTTCTGCGAATCGGCGAACAAGCATTTTCCGAGTGTAACAATTTGAAAAGCGTTATTATTCCGGAGGGAGTCCAGCGAATTGAAAAATGTGCTTTCAGTGAGTGTCGCTACTTAACGAGTATAACCATACCCAATAGTGTTTGGTACATCGGAGCTTATGCGTTCTATTTATGTAATTGGTTAGAGGAAATTGTCATTCCAAACGGAGTTACATTCATTGATGATTCGGCGTTTAAAGAATGTACACAACTAAAAAGCATAACCCTTCCAACCAGCCTTAGCACAATTGGAAAGAACGCTTTCCGTGGATGTTCAAACCTAACTCATTTAGATATTCCAGAAGGGACGACTTTAATTGATGAATATGCTTTTCGTGAATGCAATCAGTTAACAAGTATAAATATTCCGAATAGCTTAATCTCAATTGGAGATTATGCTTTTCTAGATTCCGCTTTGCATAGCATAACTATACCAAATGGGGTAACATCAATCGGAGCATATGCTTTTGATTCCTGCACTTGCTTAACGCATATTACACTCTCTGAAAGCATTACATCTATTGAACTCGGCACCTTTGGCTATTGTAAAAAACTAACAAATATTACGATAACGAATAGCGTAACCTCAATTGAAACACGTGCGTTTGTTGGTTGCGAAAAATTGACAGAAATAATAATCCCCGGATGTGTCACTAAAATTGGTGATGTGGCATTCGCAGGATGCAAAAGCTTAAAAAGTATAGTGATTCCGGAAAGTGTTGTTTCGATTGGAGCGTTTGCATTTCAAGATTGCGAAAACCTTACTTGTATAACCATTTCTTCAAAAACAAAGATAGGCGCTTCAGCATTTGTTGGTTGCCCCTCGAAACTAAAGATCAATTACTCAAAATGAGGCATTGGGAAAAATTATCAAGCTAACGATTTTTTTACAAAAAGAGTTGACAAATATACAGTCACGGAATATAATATGTTTAGGATATCAAAACGTTGTCTATATTAACAGAATGCTGGGGGTATTAATGTGAAAGATGAATACGGTACATTGTCCCAATGGTTTCTTTTTATACTTGGATTAGTAATTACACTTTTGTGGGTTGTCTTTTGCTTCAACTCAGAAATTGATAGAACAGGCGGCCTTGTTCTCTCCAAATTTTTTGTGGGAAAAGCCATATCTGTTTGGATATTCTTAGGCGCAGGCATTATATTATTTTCAATTGCGATAAGTTTATTTGTTGGCTTGATACGATTTTTGGAAGATAAACGAACCTTTGCTTATCGTGACAAAACAAAAAGCAAAAAACTCAACACTATAGTGGTTATTCTTGGCTTGCTTTTCTTTATCGCACTAATCGCTATGATTGTTGGAGCTCTTATCGTTTTAACATCTTCAGGCAGTAATAGCAACACACCGGGTACCCTATACTATTATTACTGAGAAATGAATGCCGAAAACATAAATATTACGGAGGTAATCTCATGAGCAGCATTAACGAAAAGCAAAACAACATCCCCCCGCACATCTGCCGGGATAATCTTGGGCGGCGCTGTATATGCACAATCTGCGGAACCATTTGCCATACTTTGGAAAATGACTGCAAAGGATTTGGAACCGGTCGAATTGACGTTTGGTGTACTGTTTGCGGAGCAACCGAAAGTTTTTATGATGACACCGGCAGCACTATTGAGTCCAACTTATTCCCGGAAGGGTATGTCTACCGTGAGTACAAGGAATGGACAAAACGCGATTTTGACAAGGTGTTGGGAGATTAATACAAAGGGGTTGATACAAGGATGGGAAATATAGCTTGCTTGTTTGGATTTTATAAATGGGATGGTTGCAAATGTTCAAGATGCGGTACTCCCAAAGATGAGCAACACGATGGGAATGGCTGTAATAAAGGAAGGGATTAAAATGATAATAATTATCTTATTCATTGCCTTAATTGCAATATTGCTATTAGTAAAACTTGTAGATGCATTTTGGTTTCAGATGAGAAAACGAAGATGGAACAAAGATAAAACTATTGGATCGGTATGTCCGCAGTGCTATAGCATCAATAGCGTAACGAAACATATCGAAACCAATTCCTATCCCAACTGGGCTTATATATCAACCGAAAACATGACCTTAGATGCCGATAACCCTTACACAGAAGTAATAACCACTACCTTTAGCTGTTATAAATGTCATAAAACTGCTGAGTATGATTTTACCATTGTGAAAAAATAGGGCAGTGTAAATCAATACAATTGTAAAAGAGGAGAATTTTTATGAGATGTTTATTCGGTCATAAATGGGATGGTTGTAAATGCACAAAGTGTGGTGATGTCAGAGATGAAGAGCACGATTGGGACGGTTGTAAATGCAAAAGATGCGACAAGGTGCGTGATAGGGAACATAGTTTTCAAGCTGTCGAGGGTAAGTGCAAGGAAAAGCGTACAGTTTGCGGCAAGGATACATCTTGTGGAACATGATTGGAATAAATGTAAATGTATAAAATGTGGCTCAATCAAAGATGGACAACATGAATGGAATGGTTGCAAATGCAGTATATGCGGTGTACCAAGTCCGGAAGAGTATCATGAATGGGATGGCTGTATATGCAAGATTTGCAATCATACCCGGCATGAGTGGCTTGATGATTGTATACTCGCGCCGGGACAGTTATCAGAGTCATATTTATGGGGCAGGTGTGGAGAAATGGAAATCCAAAGGCGTTGGGGAACGATATTAGAGATAGAGCGTATATATAATGAGGCACGTAAGGATGGAAAAATTCCGTGTTATGAAGTGAGTACAACTCTTGAACGTTGGGAGCGTCACCAATTTGAAGAGCATGAAAATTACCATAATATCTTTTTAAGTGCTATCAAAAATAAATTGCTTGAAAACCGAATGGATATGTTTTACGCGTTGCTTTGCGAATATATGCCGTCTGCTACGATAGCACAACTAAAAGACCTGTTAACCCGAAAAGACGAATGGTTCGAGCGTTTATTGCACCAATTCTTTACCCAGTATGAAACAGGTGACCCGGCAGATGCCCGCAAGATGGCAGAGATTATCTGCGAGATAAACCCCTATGTTAACGTCAACATGTGGTTTCAACTACGAAAAAATGCTGAAAAATTATTAGGAGAGGAGTAAACGAAAATGAGTGTATTTACAGGAACATGTAAACACTGTGGCTCCACCGATTGGACACAGGTATCTAACGGCTCTAGTTGTTTAGAAACCTATTGTTATTGTGGGGAGGACGCTTGTTACGACACGGTGTGTGCACGCTGCGGTAAAAAGTATGAGCCTACTGACTACAAAGACGATAATGGCAGGATACCGTCAGACCCACGATATGGGAAATAATCCGTTTTTGACTTGTACGCCGTATCATTTCTGGTCTATGAAACCTTCGAACTGTATTGGTCTCTAAAAGGGTGAGATAAATGATTGGTAAAATTATCGGTAAAATTATTGGAATAATTATCGCCTTTGTGCTTTCCATAATTGTAACTGTGATGTTCGTTATCGGCAATGCCGTTTGGCTAATCCCTATCACATGGGAACACCCCGTTGTTACCCTCCTGCGTGAAACGGCAAAAAGCCCTTGGTTTTTACTGGTTTGTGCAGTTGCTATTTTACTAAGACTGTGTGCAGCTCAAATTTTTGAGCGAGAACAGTTTTGCGATTTATCGGTGTTTGCGCTATTAACAAACGGAATTTTTGGGGCAATAACCCTCTTATCTGCGATAATTAGTGTTCTTATACCGGGCTTTGCTGCATTTATACAAGCCAACAAAACCGTTTATTATGTTGTTTTGTCGGTAGGTATACCTATACTGTTCATATTTATCTGGTATGGTCTATCACTGGCTTTGCCGGAAAAAAACAAAAATGGGAGAGAAATTTAATGAATTTAAAAGACCTTGAGCAAAAGAGTGTAGATGAATTGATGCAAGAATTTGCAGACAACAAAGATGAACTCTTTATAAAAATTGTGAATGCAGATTCAATTTTGGGGCTTAGCGATAAAGAAAAAAGCTTCTATATCGCACGGTATAAGGGAATGTCGGATGCAGAGATTGCCGAGGCAATCGGCATGAACTACAACACTGTCCGCTCTCATCAATTCTTACTGCGAAAAAAGGTTCTTGAAGCGAAGCTGACACTGCTTTTGTGGAATCTGTCTATGGCAGATTCCGAACAAAAGCAAATCAATGTTAGTAAAAAAATAGAAAAGCCACGGCCGGACGAACGCTTACCGGGGCTGGATAAAAACGGGCGTGTCTATGGCTTTTATACAAAAGCACAGCTGCATGACAAACTAAAACCTATCCACCATGCCAGTGTAATCATCTTAGTGGCACAGCGCGGCGCCGATGGTGTAATGCGGTTTTTAGTCTGCACCAAATCCAGTAAAATGCTCACTATATCGGGTATGGATGCGATCGGTAAAACCTATATAGACGTTATGGGTGGTCACGTCGAGGAATTAGATGGTGAAGTGACTATCGGCAAAGAGCTACCCAAAAGTGCGTATTTCAAAGCGGCAGTGCGTGAATTTTTGGAAGAGGTAAATGTTAAATCCTCCAAACCGCTTGTGCTAAAGCCCGAAAACCTCGTATATCTCTACACCGATGAGGGTGACCGACCTTTATACCCCGACCTTTACAACCATGAAACCTCGCAGGTTTTTGTGGCGCGATTGCCAGCAATGCCGCAAAAAAATATTTTGACCAGGGATGCATGGTCTGACAGCTTCGGAGCCCTCCACAAATGGCGTTTCCCATCCCAGTTTTTGACCTTTGATGAGCTAATCACTCTGGCAGACGGTGGCAAGGACAATGTGTTTTTAATGGATGCGGCGCAGAGGGTTGTGGAAAGGTTAAGTGAGGACCCACAGCTCAAAGAAAAGCTGTTTGAGCTTTTAGAAACTACAGAACCGATTTATTAATATGAAAGGAGCTTATCAAATGAGTACAATATTTATTAAAAATGCAGATGGAATCGCAGAGCCCGCTAATCTTAACAGATTGCCGGAAAACTGCGGGAAATGCAAGTTCTGTTCAAAGAGTACAGAATATAGCCATTACGATGATCTCGAAGGATTCGATGTGTCATACAAAACAATTGTTTGCAATGCTAATAAGATGGTACTTAAATCCTTTAGGTTAGAGGGCAGTCTTTCTTATGATTATGGCTATGAAGAACGCACACTGGGCACCAAACCGGACAACTGCCCGCTATTTGTGAAATAAAGCGAGGACGGACAGTTCAAAAAAGTTGTTTGATCTTTTAGAAAATACAGATCCAATTTATTGAAAGGGGCTGATTTTATGGGAAAATACACATTGGATGAAATCAAGGCAATGACAGCCGATATTCGCAAACAGCTCGAAGAGGAGTGTGCTGGTCTGTCCCCTGATATTCGGCCGTTGGCTCTGTTGTCGGCGGTAGTGGCCAGAGAAGAGGTCATTGCAGCAATCGCAAGGCTGCAAAAGGAAGAGCTCATTCTTTGTGATTTGCGCGCCACCACCATTCGTGCAAAAGAAGAAACCTGCGATGCATTTCACCCGATTCCGTGTTTGGGGTCTTTGCCAGATAACATTGATGAGATATATCTAAAGGCCGACGATAAAGCCTTTCAAATGGGCAGATTTGCAAAAGAGCTAAGTAAAAAATGTGATTGCTACATGGAGCATATCAAAACTGCTAAAGCCATTCTTTGTCATTTTATCTGTTCGGCCGAAACGTGTGAGATCGCAACCAACGAATGGCAGAGGGAGATACTTTATTGGTATAACGTTTGCATGACAGCCACAGTCTTTTGCGATGCGGTACGAACCTATAGTGAGTTCGTAATTACTTGCGAGAAACACGATAGAGCGTACATAGAGAATCAAAATTCCTTCGCAGATAAGCAAATTCCCAATGATTTGCTTGAAGAGGAGTTGCGGCTTAGTAACCTAACGAAAGAAAAAAACGCAGAGGAAGAGCAAGCGAGGCTTCGGCTTAATCAGCTGCGAGAAGATTTAGGGGGTTACTTATGAGTGGGGTGTATTATCAAGATAAAAAAGGGCAGTTGCAACAAGCAAACATAGACAAATTGCCCGAAAATTGCGGCAGTTGTATGTTTCTCAAATCAATTACCATTGGGCCGAGCGATTATTATAATGACTATGACGGTTGCGATTTTGAGACGCTCAGCTTGGCCTGCAGAATGAATGGTATGCAGATTGCCTACCTCAAAGACAACATGCCAGATTATGAGCAAAAAGAAAAGTATTACTTAGGCACAAAGCCGGGCGATTGTCCGCTATTTGAGAAATGAGGTGAATTTCATGGTAGCCGATCTACACATACATCCCCTATCCCATAAATACTATTTTTCAATGATGGACGGATTTTCTGAGATTGTGCTGGATGATGAGGACAAGAAGAACATTCGTGACGTGGTCGATTGGTGCCTGAGTGTTAGACACCTTGACTGCATTGCGCTTACCGACCATGACATGATACAGGCAAGCATTTACGCACGAGAATATGTTGCACAGCAAAACCTACCTATTGAAATCATTACAGGTGCTGAATGTACTGTGCGCGACCCTGCTATGCGCTTTGGACAGGACGAAATTCATCTGCTCTGCTTGGGGCTTGAAAAACTGCCGGTTTATAACCGAGATACCACCGTTGAAAAGATGATTGAAAAGGTAAATAATCTCGGCGGCACTGTCATCATGTCACACCCGATTGTCTATCCATCGAGTTTTTTTCGCTGTTGCCACCTCCCACTTGCCGGCTATGAGTATCGCAATAGTGATAAAGAGCCGTTTGACGAGGGCAAGAAATATATTGATTCACGGGTATTCAATATTAAGGCATACAATAATTCGGATTTTCATTACCGCGGCGATTTCCCATCGGCAGACTCACGGGTGTTACACCACAATGAATATGATGGCGATATTTTAGGGAGGGTTTAATAATGATCAATAATAATCATTCGGGCGAAATGCTATATAGAGTTGAAAATGTTGGCGGTAGATATTTCATCAAAGGTTTTGTGAAACGAGATATCGCCCACAAAACAGGTGCGCAGCATTTAACGGTCATTATTGTCCCCTTTGTGGTGGGCGGCAAAGACAGCGGAAAATGGCTTGTGCATGACCGCACCGCCAAGCTGTGGGCAAAAGGCAACCACCACCCAAAAACCCCGAGTTACAATCTGTTTGGCGGTCACTGCACAGCCAATTCCGAGACGAATAAAACAAATATTGAAG
>CAZEYG010000074.1:0-7728 GCA_964516575.1 uncultured Defluviitaleaceae bacterium | reverse complement strand
ACCGACATTTGCGCCGCAACCCAGCATAAAACACCGCTAAGCACATAGGTAAATAAAATTACCTTGCCGGTGTTAACACCCGAGAAACGTGCCGCCTTCTCGTTACTGCCGGTATATACGTTTTGTCTTAATATTTTTGATTTTTTCAATAAAAAATGGGCAACAAGCGTCATAACAACAAATAATATTACAACGTAAGGAATACCGGAAACTGTACCGCTACCCATATCTCTATATTCAGTAGGCAGGGACAGAAGCTTAATAGGTGTGCCCCTTGTTAGCACAAAGGTAATACCTCTGCATATGCCCATCATGGCCAGTGTGGCGATAAAGGGGCTAAGCTTGCATTTTGTTATTAGCACACCGTTAGCCAAACCGCAAGCTACTGCTGTAATAAGTGCCGCCAATACTGCTATTGGCAAGCTTTGGGTGGCTAAATATATATTGCCAAATACTGCACAGGTCACAGCCACCACAGCGCCTACCGATAAGTCTATTGCACCCGATATCAGCACAATCGTTATGCCTATGCCCACTATTCCCTTTGTTGCTACGTTCAGCAGCGTAGTAATTATATTACTTTGCGTTGCAAACGTAGGACGGAATATAGGGATAACGATGAACATAAGCAAAATCATAAAAATAAGGGTTGTCTCACGGTAAGAAAACAGCTTTTTTATAAATTGACCAACCCCTGCACCATAGCTAGTTTGGTTTTGCGTATTTTGCATCGAATTAACTCTCCTTGGCTTATATTCGACTCCTATAGTAAATTAATTTTGAAGTTATACATTTAAATATCGTTTTTTTGAACAAAACAAAACTATTTTAAATTAATCTACTCTATTTATTCCCGAAGCGATTTGAAGAATATGTTCCTCATTAATATCGCTGCCTGTAACTTCCCCGCAAAGCTTGCCTTCATACATAATGCATACCCTGTCGCACAGCCCGATAATTTCCGGAAGGTCTGATGATACTACTATTATACCTACGCCGGTTTCTGCCATATTACGCAAATGGCGATATATTTCTTGTTTAGCGCCAACGTCTATGCCACGAGTAGGCTCGTCGAAAATAATTATTTGAGGATTAATGGACAAGGCATTTCCGATTAGCACTTTTTGCTGGTTACCGCCTGAAAGCGTACCTACAATTTGCTCCAGACCGCTTGCCTTAACGTTCATGTGTTTGCTGTACTTAGCTGCCTCTGATTGCTGAAGGTCTGTTTTTACTAAAAAACGTCCCGAAATTAAATTCAAATTAAGCAGAGACATATTTTTTAAAATGTCCATGGGAAGGAATAACCCTTCGGTTTTTCGATCCTCAGTCAAATAAACGATGCCTTGCTTTAAAGCTTGGGAATATTTTTTAAACCTAAAGTCTTTCCCTTTTAGCTTTATGTTGCCACGTACACTAGGCATAAGGGATACGATTGCCTTCATTACTTCACTTCTGCCTGCGCCTATTAAGCCTGCAAAACCTAGAATTTCCTTTTCTCTTAATTCAAATGACACATTATCAAAGCCGTCGCCGCTATAGCCTACAGCCTCAAATATTGGCTCACCTATATTTTGAGCTTTAGGTGGGCAATAGTCTCCCAGCATACGCCCCGTCATTTTGCTAACTATAATTTCCTCGTTTAATCCCTCAATAGGCAGCGTATCAACATGAGTGCCGTCTCGCAATATAACAACACGGTTACTAAGCTCAAATATTTCGCTCATTCGATGGCTTATATAAAGGATGCCTATGCCGTCTTTTTGAAGCATTTTAATAATTTCGAAAAGTCGCTTTACCTCGTCTTCGGTTAGAGATGAGGTAGGCTCGTCAAATATTATAATCTTAGCGTTAATTGAAAGTGCTTTTGTAATTTCAACTACCTGCTGTTCGGAAACAGAAAGATTCCTCATCTTTGCTTGAGGGTTAATTTGCCCGTCAAAATTGGCAAGAAGCTCCGTTGCCCTGCGGTTAATATCCTTATAGCTTATAAAGCTTTTTTTTGAACCCACAATTGAACTCATGAAAATATTTTCAGCCACCGTAATGTCAGGGCAATTGACCATTTCTTGATGAACGATTGAAATACCGGCAGCTAAAGCGTCCAGTGGGGAATTCATTATAATTTCTTTGCCGTTTAGACAAATTTGACCATCATCGGGCTTAACAATGCCCGTAATAATGTTCATTAGTGTTGATTTTCCGGCTCCGTTTTCACCGACGACGCTTACAAGCTCCCCGGCATCCAGATGAAGCCCTACTCCGGAGAGAGCTTTTACGGCTCCGAATGACTTTTTAATGCCGCTTAAACTTAAAAGGTGCGTGTTCATAAATCAACTCCAGTTATAGTAGTACTATTACATTTTATTCATTGAAAAAATCGCTCAATCCTTCATGTTTTTTTACATTCAAATATTTACTGACTATGATTGACTATACACTGTCTTTCCTTCGTATTCAACCGAATCCAGTATGCCGACTATCGCCAAATCTACCGGTCTGTCTTTATAATTAGCCACTTTTGAAGCATTGCAGCCGGAAACACACATTACAATGCAGCCATAGCCTGCTCCTGCGGCATCGGCGGCTATCATAACCGGCCCTACAGTATCAAAGGTTTCAACATCAATTTGGCGCACAAGCAACAGCTTTATTCCGCTTAGGCCACTGTCTTTGTGTGCCGCTACCACCGAACCGACAGTTTTGTACAAATTCATAAAACCACTACCTATTTAATAATTTTGACATTAACATTCATTTTTCGGGCGGCCTCTTTTGCCAAGGGGGTTATTTGACCGCCCTTAACGGTAATGCTCATTTCCCCTTCGCACGTTTGTGCAAGGTTAATAATGTCTCTCTCGGTAACTACCCCCTTAAGAAATTTAATCGGCTCGCTCTTGGGGGGGTTAGGAGATGGCTCTGCAATGGGTTCAGGCTGCCTAACTATCTCGGCAATGTCTCCGGAAATTACAGCTGCCCCATTTGCTTCATCTGTGTCAATGTGAAAATCCATAAAATGACTGTTGCCAACTCTTACAAGCACGTCCGAAAATATCGTTGGGCGAAGCCCCATAGTTTTAACTGATATTTTATCTCCGTCTGAAAGGCTTAAATTTTTTGCCTGTTGGTTGTTCAGATGAAGGTGACGTTTAGATACTATTACGCCGGATTCTATTTCCACTGCTCCTACTGGCCCTTTGATTATTATGCCGGGGGTGTTGTTTATGTCTCCCGAATGCCTTAACACGGGCGTAACGCCCAATGTAAATGCATCAGACCTAAGTATTTCCACTTGTGTGTGTTCTCTTGCCGGGCCTAAAATACGAGCTTTTAGCATTCCCTTAGGGCCTATTATCGTAACAACTTCCTCACAGGCAAACTGCCCCGGTTGGCTTAAAGGCTTTATGTCTTTAAGCTTGTAACCCTTGCCAAACAAATGTTCTATGTGGCTTTGACTAAGGTGTATATGCCTGTTTGATACGCCTATGGGTACTTGACCTTCTTTAAGAGCGATAGTAGAGCTTAAAGCCGGCATTTGCTCTAGTGAAGCATCCTGACCCAAAATTTTATTCATTACGTCCTCTATAATTGCCTGAATAACGTTTTTACTTATATCCATATAATCATACCCTACCGTTTGAACCAAATAGTCTGATTTTTCGTACAATCTCCATTTTCATTCCGTCTACAGAGCGTTCCATAAGAGTGTCATACTTAATGTTTCTGCCTGCTCCCAAAGCCTCCATTACCTTTTCTGTAATAAAGTTAATAAGCTGAGTTTTGTCGTTCAAAAGCTGCTTTTCAGTATCCAAACCGCAGGAACTGCCGTCTGTAGTAATTTCGCAGCGCAGTCTGCTTACTGCAGCCTGAACCATATCGGTATAAATGTTTATTTTGCGTATGCCGTATTTAATGCAGTTTCTAAAATCATCGTCCGAAAGACCGGAACCGCCGTGCAAAACAAGGGGAATAGAAGATACTTTATAAATTTGTGATAAAAGAGCCAAATCAAGTTTTGGCGCACTGGCATAATTACCATGAACTGTACCGATAGAAACAGCCAGTGCATCTATTTCTGTTTTAGCGATAAAATCAACTGCCATAACGGGGTCTGTGTAGACAATGCCGTGTCCGTCGTCTTCGCCGCCTTCAGCTCCGCCTACGTGCCCTAGCTCTGCTTCTACCGAGGCACCGAATATTTTAGCAATTCTAACCGCTTCTGCTGTTTTGGCAACGTTTTCCTCATAGGGAAGGGACGAGCCATCGTACATTACAGAAGAAAAACCTAAATGCATGGTACGCACTATAGATTCAAGCTTAGTACCATGGTCAAGGTGTAAACAAACAGGTACAGAGGCTCTTTTTGCCGCCGTAGACATAATACCTGCTATAGATTCCATAAAGTTTATGTCTTTAACGTGAGCTTCTGCCAGTGCAAGTATAACCGGCGAACGCTCCTCCTGTGCAGCCTGAATAATAGCTTCTGTAGTCTCAAGGTTATGGGTATCAAACATACCTACAGCGTAGTGATTGCGCTGTGCATCTGCCAATATTTCTTTTAATGTTACAAGAGGCATAAAAACCCCCCCTATCTATATGGTTTCTAGTAAATAAACTTTAAGGTTGAGCTTTTAATAAGAAATGAATTAATTATTCTTAAGAAATTCAATGTTACGTATTCGTTTTGGGTCTACAAAGTTCATAACGGACATTTCCTCTTTGGATATAGTTGCAGATTGAACCGCAGTGGAAAAATCCAAATCAAATGCTGTATTTTCGATTATTTCTTTTTCGCTTACGTTTGGATGTATCTCTTTAACATAATATCGCCCTGATTTAAACTCCAAAACGCACAGCGGCGTAACCACATGAAATGACTGGCAGGACGTTGTTACAAAATCACATCTATGAACAAATGTGATTTTATCATGTTTTGTTCTCCAAAATATAGGTCTTTTAGCCGTTGGCACAAGTACTGCACTGCCAGCACCACCGGGGAGCTTAACTTTTGGCTTAGTGTATGAGCCTATAACGGAATTGTTCACGCAGCCTTGTTCATCAAACTGGACACCGCCCAAAAAAGCTACGTCAAGACCGCCCCTCATGCTTAAATCAAATATTTCGCTTAAGGAAAACAGTGACGATGTACCGTCCAGCAAAGCCGGACTGTCTGTTGACCATGTTAAATTTTTGGGTAATGCATTAACCCCGCCGGCGATGTTTAAGTAAACTAGGTTTGGTGCGTGCAGCCGCTTTGCTGCCATTATAGCCGTCATAGGCATAGGTGACGCCACACCGTGGAACACCTTGTCGCCATCACGCAACAGTCTTGCCATTGATATGGTCATAATGTCGTCTATGTTCATACGCCACCTCCGTCTATAAATGAGCGTACTGCTTTTTCGTCAATATCGTATCTGGCTGCACATGATGCAGGCCACGCCCCGTTTTTGCACAGTATAACTTTTGTTACTAAAAATCCGGGTATGTCTACAAGAGAAGGCTCTTTAAGAAAAAATTCGCCGTTTATTTTGCCTTCGCAAGTTACGATAACATTTTTAGCTGCACGGGCAAGCAATGCATCCTCATATTTCGGGCCGGTAATACGGCAGTTGCCGTCCTCGTCTGCTTCTTGAACGTGAATAATTGCATAATCCGGTCTTAGAGCTTTAACAGCCCAAATTATCTCACCTGTAAAAGGGTCTGTTACCGGCTTAAAGTTTGGGTTAACATTCAAAAGCTCTGTCCCTTTCAAACCCCTTACAGGCATAAAACCTATACCATAACTTGCTGCTCTTAGTGCTGATATTATGGTATAGCAAGCATGTTCATCAGCCTCCACAGTGCCGGATTCAACCGCCTTACGGTAAAAACGGGCAAGTCCGAACTGGGTTTCATAGCTTATAAATCCTGCAGAGACTTTTCTTACTGCACCTTTGGCGCAAAGATAGTCAACATCGTATGCGCCGGCAGTTTTAACGATATGCAGATTTTTTTTGTTTTGCCTTACAAGCTCCCGTACCGCCTCAGATGGGCAGCGGTGCATAACGTTGCCACCTAGTGCAATAACAGAGCCATCAGGTATTTGAGCTATAGCTTCTGCAAGTGTAGTCCATTTATTATTGTGATTCACTATTAAACCTCCACATAGAGCAATTGCGGTTTACTCATGAATAAAAGAAAAGGGTTGTTACTAAACCTGTTGAAGCTAAGACCTTGGGGCGTTGCCCCAAACCCCACCACTTTTGAAAAAGTGGACAAAACTTTTATTATAAGATATTTAAGCTTGGTGCTTATCAACAGATTTCGTGCACCATAATAAATTTTATCATTCGTTAAGGCTGTTTTATTATTTTACAAAATATTCGCATATTTCATTATAGCATATTAAAGATGCAAGGGCAACTGTCGTTTATGTTCAGATTTACTATGATAAGAATTTATAATTTTCACATCCTGCTCAGAGCCGGTTCCTTCCATAATATACCTATCTATTGCTCCATAAGAAACGCCCATTTCCTTTTCGTCCGTCTGTCCTTCATACAGCCCTGCCGATGGCGGTTTTTCTATTATTTGTTTTGGTGCATTAAGATACTGCAAAAACTCAAATATTTCCGTAGCACACAAATCCAATATAGGGTTAAAGTCGTATGCCCCATCTCCCCATTTTGTAAAATAACCCATGTATGCTTCGCTTCTGTTGCCCGTGCCTGCTACCAAATAACCCATAGTTTGTCCGATTGCGTACAAGGTGGTCATTCTTAAGCGTGGGTTAATGTTTGTCTTAGCTAAATCAGATACCGGAGTTATTTTTTCTATCCTTTCGCAAAGCAAATTTCGCATATCTGTTAAATCAACTTCTATTGTTTCAATAGAAAATTGTTCTGCCAACAACAAAGCATGTTCTCTGTCTTGATTGTAGTTTTGCTTTGATACACAGGGCATAATTACGCCTAAAACATTGGCACATGCCTTCTGACATAAAATCCCCACCAAGGCAGAATCCTTTCCGCCGCTGTTACCAAAAATAATACCCTTTGCACCACTTTTTTTCACTAAATCTTTTATCCATTCAACTCGCCTAGTAGTTTCATGAGCGTAATCCCGACCCATATTTATCCGACCTTTCGTATATAGTTATTTGTATAATACTATATTGTGCCTTGTAAATCAATAGAAATACCCTGTCTAAAAAAATTTAGAGGAAACAAGTTCCTCTAAAATTAAAACAGCCTGATAAAGCCCAGCATAATCAAAACGCTGCCCGAAACAAAAACCCAAATTTTAGGGCTAAGCTTTAATTTAGCAAGCTTAGTGCCAATCCAAGAACCAAAGGTGATAAAAATATACTGCATAACTGCCACGGTCAAGGGAATAAACAAGTTATTTAGCCCCATCAAACCGGCGCCAACTCCTGCGCCCAGGGAATCTACAGATAAAGCAATCCCGATGTAAATAGCCTCAATAGGTTCGATATACGACGAACCGTTTAAATCACCGGATTGTGGGTTACGGATTATGTTAATTGTTATGCCCATAGATTTAATGAAGAAACTGAAAATTCTTTTTTTACTTTTAGGTTTAGGAGCCTGCTCCTCTTTTTTGATATAGCTCTGAAAAATAATCCACAAGCCCATAAGGCAAAGTATAGACACACCGATAATTTTGGCAAAATTTTCGGGCAAGATATTACTAAGAGCAATACCGGCAAACAGTGACAGGCAAGAG
>CAZEYG010000073.1:0-7758 GCA_964516575.1 uncultured Defluviitaleaceae bacterium | reverse complement strand
GTTGTTCACGCAAATTTCACGCGTTTTTCATTCGCTATATTTTTCAAAATACTTGTCAAATTCGCGTCAGTCTTATCAACTTGGTCAGTTGTTTTTATTTTTTTAAGGTTAAATATGGTTAACGTGGCATGTAGCATCAAGGTTTCCTGAAGATTTTGATCACATTTTAATATTTATTCCATTTTTTTGTAATTTTGTTATTGCGGCGGTTGGCTTTGAATTATAATCACCTTTTGCTTCCAAATCACCTGACAGCCCTTTTTCAAGCTCAACAATTGCAATTGGCATAAGTGACAACCCGGCTACTGCAAGCCACTGAGCCGCTGTCAACGGGACTACCTTGAATGTATTTGCCAAAAAAGGAACCATTATTACGGAGCATTGCAAAGCCAATCCGGCAATAAAAGCGTAAACCAAGTAAATGTTGGAGGTTAAGCTAAGATTAAATATGGATTTATCGCTTCTCATATTAAACGAATGTACAAGCTGAGAAATACTAAGTGTTGCAAAAGCCATTGTCCTTCCGACTGAATGAGACAAACCTCCGTCGTAAAAAACACTGCCAATCCCAAAAGCTACCAGTGAAAGCATACCAATCATTGCGCCTTCAATAACTATCCTTTGCCACAATCCGCCGTCAAAAAGGCTTTTGGTAGACGAATAAGGTTTTCTTTGCATAATATTCTTGTCGGCCGGGTCAAGACCTAAAGCAATAGCCGGCAAGGAATCTGTAACTAGGTTTGTCCAAAGCAAATGTATGGCAAGGAGAGGCGTAACCCAGTTCATTAATAATGCCACAAGCATAACTAGTATTTCGCCAATATTACTTGAAAGAAGAAAATGTACGGCTTTTCTAATGTTTGAATAAATCCCCCTTCCTTCTTTTACCGCTTCAACTATTGTCGCAAAGTTATCATCTGTAAGGATTATGTCCGCTGCGCCTTTTGCCACGTCCGTTCCAGATATACCCATAGCGCAGCCAATATCCGCCGCCTTTAGCGCCGGCGCATCGTTTACGCCGTCGCCTGTCATCGCAACAACCTCTCCTCTTTTTTGAAATGCTTTTACTATCCGAACCTTATGCTCTGGTGATACACGTGCAAATACTCTGTATTTATATATATTTTTTTCAAGCTCGTCTTGTGCAACAGCGTCCAGCTCATGACCTGACATTACCATTTCGCCGCCTTTGATTATCCCCAGCTTTTTGGCTATGGCTATTGCCGTAGCTGAATGGTCGCCTGTTATCATTACAGGGGTTATTCCGGCGCCTATACAGGTTTCTACCGCTTCCTTAACTTCCTCTCTAGGTGGATCCATCATACCAACCAACCCAGCAAACACCAAGCCGCATTCTATAGTGTCCTTATTAATCTTTAGCGGCAGGTTGTCCATTTCCTTATATGCAACCCCTAAGACACGAAGAGCCTTACCTGCCATTTCATCGTTATAACGTAAAAGCTCTTCCAGCTTCTCCTTTGAAAGGGTTATCTTTTTTTCATTTTCATAATAGAAGGTACATTTGTTAATAAGAATGTCCGGTGCGCCTTTGGTTATGGCTAAATATCCGCCCGTGTCCCGCTTATGAATGGTGCTCATAAGCTTTCTTGACGATTCAAAGGGTATTTCATCTATCCTTGGCATTTGACGCTCAAGGTTGTTTTTGTCTAGGTTAATGTTGTATGCTGCTAGGGCAAGCGCTTTTTCCGTCGGTTCTCCTGTTAAAAGAACATTTCCCCCTGTACCGTTTAAAACAGTGTCATTACACATTGCGGCGTACTGCAAAACCGCTGCGCCTGCAAGACTTTTACAGCCGCAAGACCCGGCGGCCGAATAAATATCAACTACCGTCATCTTGTTTTGGGTTAACGTTCCTGTTTTATCAGAGCAGATGACTGTTGCAGAACCTAACGTTTCAACTGCCGGAAGCTTTCTTATAATGGCGTTCCGCTTTGCCATTTGCTGAACACCTATTGCAAGCATAATTGTTACAATAGCGGGAAGACCCTCAGGTATTGCGGCAACCGCTAGGCTAACCGACGTCATAAACATTTCAAAAACGCCAAGCTGCCTTATAATACCCAAAAGAAAGATTCCAAAACAGATAGCAAGAGCGCCTATCCCAAGCATCTTTCCCGTTTGACCCAGCTTCTTTTGAAGTGGTGTTTCAGGAGCGTCGTCAAGCATTAACATATGGGCTATTTTGCCAACCTCCGTATCCATGCCTATCGCCGTAACAATAGCCATACCCCGGCCATAACTTATGCTGCTTCCCGAAAAAACCATGTTTCGCCTGTCACCTATGGGACTGCCTTCCGGCGCTATAAAGGTCGCCTCCTTGTCTACAGGCACGGATTCTCCTGTCAACGCCGACTCCTCAGCCTTCATGTTTATTGACGAGATAAGCCTAGCGTCCGCCGAAACAAAATCCCCTGTTTCAAGCACAAGTAAATCCCCCGGCACTAACTGCTCCGTGCTTACGTGGGTTATAAAACCGTTTCTTAAAACCTTCGACGTTGGCGCAGACATTTTCTTTAGCGCCTCAATAGACTTCTCCGCCTTACTTTCCTGTATCAACCCCAAAAGAGCGTTTAACATAACGATAACCAAAATAATTATTGCATCAAGATAATCCGGTTCGTTACCTGCCAGCGATACAAAAAAGGAGATTGCAGCCGCACCTATAAGCACAAGTATCATAAAATCATTAAGCTGCATTAAATATCTGATAAATATATTTGTTCTCTTTTTCTCCTTCAGCTTATTTTCTCCGTACTGGCTTTGCCGCTTTATAACTTGTCCGTCGTTAAGTCCTTTGTTTAAGTTACAATCATATAACTTTGCAACATCCTTAAAGTGCTTGCTGTGGCAATTCATTTGTAATTCACTCCCCGTTAGGTTTTTCTTTCGTATAACTATTTATATTTTCAAGGGACAAAATATATTCCTGGCTCATACTATGTACTAACCAGGAATTTTGAGGTGAGAGAAAATGTTGGCTATTATGCTCCTTGGGGTTTCTTTAAGTATTGATGCGCTTGGCACAGGTTTGTCATACGGCTTTAGAAATATTAAGGTACCCTTTGTTGCAAAAGCTATTATTTCTTTGTTTGCCTTTGGGTTTACAGCCCTTTCCGTTTTTATTGGGGAAAGACTTTCTGCCCTTTTGCCGGCAAACATTGCAAAATCAATAGGTATACTTATCCTTTTTTTTATGGGCGTTTGGATTATATTTAACGGACTAAGGCCAAAAAAACAAAAGGAACCCAATATACGTAAAAACGACAGCACTGTTTTCAGCCTTATAATAAAGTCTATGGGCATAACAATTAAGATTATAAAAGACCCTAATCAGGGCGATATGGATGGCTCCTTGTGTATAGAACCAATAGAGGCATTGTATATCGGCATAGCTCTTTCTATCGACTCATTAGGCGCCGGAATAGCGGCGGCCTCTCTTTCGTTAAACAACATTTTAATACCCTTTGCTGTTGCTACAGGTCAGTTTATGTTCCTCTCTCTTGGCGGATGTATAGGAAGAAAAATTTCTGCATATAACAAGGATAGTAAGAAATGGGTTGTTGCTTCCGGCGGGCTTTTGATTGCTTTGGCTTTAGCCAGAATTTTATAAGCCCTCTTGACATTATCCCTCATTAACGCTATTTTTTAATGAATTGAACCATACAACTAAAGATTATGGAGGGTTAAATATGCGTGACTACAGCTATGAATGCGAAAGCCGGGTAAAATGGATTAAAAAGATGCTTGATGAATCCGGCGCAAAAGGTATTATATTAGGAAACAGCGGCGGCAAGGACTGCACCCTTGTAGGCGCATTATGCAAAAAAGCCACAGATAACGTATTAAGCGTTATTATGCCCTGCGGCTCAAGGCAAAACTACGGCAGTGACAAAGACCACGCCCTTATTATGGCCCAGGCCTTTGGCATAAAAACTGTTGTTGTAGACCTAACTGAAACAAAAAACCTACTTGTTTCCCAGCTTAAGACCTCAATGCCCATAACTGAAAGCGCCGGCAACAACATTAATCCACGTCTTAGAATGACAACTCTGTATGCGCTTGGTCAATCTCTTAGTTACCTTGTAGCAGGCACAGGCAACAAAAGCGAAGGTTATATGGGTTATTTTACAAAATGGGGAGACGGCGGGTACGATTTTAACCCAATATCTGATTTAACCGTAACGGAAGTATACGAATTTTTGGAATACTTAAATGCACCTGTCGAAATAATAAAAAAAGCGCCGTCTGCCGGCTTGTTTGACGGTCAGACCGACGAAGGCGAAATGGGCGTTTCTTATAATGTTATAGACAAATATATAAACACCGGCGAAGGTAACGAGAAAGATGTTAGTATAATCAAAAAAGCACATTTACTTTCGGCGCATAAAAGAAAAATGCCGGCTACTTACGAAGCCGACAAAACCAAGCCTTAAGCTGGTTGTATGTAATATCTAGGGTTTCCTGCTTAACGTCGGTAACGTTAATCTTCATAACAGCAAAAACCAACTGAACAAAATATCCTATAATAAAGGCGGCGATTAGCGTACCAACTCCAACGCTGCCGCCTAAAAGCCACCCGGCAAGCACTGCCGAGATTTCAACGGCACTTCTGCAAATACCTACAGGCAGACGTGTTAGTCTTGTTAAACCGACCATAAGCCCATCTCTGGGGCCGGCGCTAAACCCGGCGCCTAAATAAACAAAAACCCCTACTGCTATAAAAAACTGGCCTAAAAGCAAAACAGGCAATCCTGTTATTAAACTTGAGCATTCCGGTACATAAGGAATCGCCAAAAGAACATCAATAAATATACCGATCAAAACCATGTTTATAATCGTACCTATTCCTATTTTTTCTTTTAAAACCAAGGTTATACCTACTACGCAAATACCTGCCAGTATGCTTACAAAGCCAATTTTCAGCCCAGTTTTTGCGGCTATACCCGAATGCAAAACATCCCAGGGCGAATAACCTATGTTTGCTTTAATTGTAAGCGTAATTCCCACGGCACAAATAAATAATCCTATTACAAGTCTTAGTAATCTAAGCATATAAACCTTCATTAAGTCCACTCCCATTTCTTGCTGCCGTAATAGTTATATCACCTTAATAAATTCTTGTCTATAGCTTCTTTATATAAATCTTGTATTATCTTAAAAAAGGCTCTATAATACATATATTGATAATCAGGAGGTGCTTTTATGGGTTATATGGAAAGCTATAATATTTGGCTTAACGATACTTATTTCGATGAAGAGACTAAAAAAGAGCTTATGAGCATAAAAGACAACGAAAAGGAAATTGAGGATAGGTTTTTTAAGGAACTGGAATTCGGAACCGGTGGGCTTAGAGGTGTTATAGGCGCCGGCACAAACCGCATGAATATATATTCTGTCAGAAAGGCAACCCAAGGCCTTGCTAACTACATTTTATTGCAGGACGGCAAGGAAGGTTCCGTTAAAGATATGGGTGTCGTTATTGCCTATGATTCCAGAAATATGTCGCCTGAATTCGCTCTTACCGCCGCTCTTGTTTTAAACGGCAACGGCATAAAAACATACCTATTTGACGAGCTTCGTCCTACGCCGGAGTTATCCTTTGCGGTTAGGCATCTAGGCGCTATTGCGGGAATAGTCATAACGGCAAGCCATAACCCCCCCGAATATAACGGTTATAAGGCGTACTGGTCCGACGGCGGGCAAATACCATACCCAAAAGACGAGGAAATTATCGCCCAAGTGCAAAAGGTTTCCGAATACGGCCAAATTAAAACCGCCGACAAAACAGAAGCTGAACAAACCGGGCTTTTTAATATAATAGGCAAAGAAATCGACGATGAATACGTTAAAAACGTCAAGGCTCAAAGTCTGAACCCGGATATTATAAAAAAAGTAGCCGATGAGCTGACCATAGTTTATACCCCCCTTCACGGCACAGGCAACAAACCGGTAAGGCGCATACTGAAAGAAATTGGTTTTAACAACGTCCATGTTGTGGGCGAGCAAGAGCTGCCCGACGCTAAATTCTCAACAGTAGATTATCCTAACCCGGAAGACCCGAAAGCCTTTAAGCTGGCGATGAAGTTAGCCGATACATTAAACGCCGACATCGTAATAGGTACAGACCCTGACGCTGACCGAGTAGGTGCAGTTGTTAAAGACAAGGACGGCGAATATGTTATTCTTTCCGGAAACATGACCGGCGCCCTTATAACCGAGTATATACTATCCCAAAAGAAGCAAGCGGGTACGCTGCCTAAAAACGGAGCGATAATTTCCACTATTGTCTCAACGAATATGACAGAGAAAATCGCTGAAAGTTACGGTGTAGATTTTATTCAGGTGCTTACAGGCTTTAAATATATCGGCGAGAAAATAAAAGAATTTGAAAAGACGGAAAGCAAACAGTTTTTGTTTGGCTTTGAGGAAAGTTACGGCTGCCTTGCCGGAACATACGCTAGAGACAAGGATGCTGTTCTTGCTACTATGTTAATATGCGAAATAGCTGCCTTTTATAAGGCCCGCGGAATGAACATGTTGGACGGCTTAACCGAGCTTTACGAAAAATACGGCTACTTTAAGGAAAGCATACAATCCATATCCCTTAAAGGTATTGAAGGCTTGGAGAACATTAAAAAAATAATGAATTCCCTTAGACAGTCAAACGATTATGTAATAAACGGATGTAAGGTTATTGAAGCCAGAGATTATAAATCCGGCATAACCTTAGACGTTAAAACAGGTCAAACGAATAAAATCACCCTGCCTAAATCCGACGTTTTGTATTATGTGCTTGAGGATGGCTCATGGGTTTGCGTCAGGCCGTCGGGCACCGAGCCAAAAATTAAAGTGTATTTTGGAGTTTGTGCCGATAGCAAGGAAAAAGCCGAACAAAAAATGGAAGGTGTCATGGCGGATATGATGGCACTGGTTAATAATTCTTATTAAACGGAAAGAGCGAGGTTATTGAAAACCATATCAATTACAGCCACAGAACAAAACCAAAGACTGGACAAATATTTATTAAAGCTGCTAAACAAAGCAACCTCAAGCTTTATTTACAAAATGCTCAGGAAAAAAAACATTAAACTAAACGGCGCAAGGGCTTCGGGTAACGAATTTTTAAAGGCCGGAGATTGCATAGAAGTGTTTTTATCAGACGATACCTTTGACAAGTTTACTGAGCAGGTTGTTATAAGTCAATCGGCCGGCAGGTTAAGCGTAATTTATGAGGACGATAATATTTTATTATGTAATAAACCTGCCGGAATCCTTTCCCATAAGGAAAAGAGCACCGATACGGATACAGTCGCCGACAGGTTATTACGTTACCTCATCGAGACAAAAGCATTTGATAATTCCCCTTTATCTGCTTTTACTCCGTCTGTCTGTAACCGATTGGACAGAAACACAAGCGGTATAATCATCTGCGCCAAAACACTTACTGCTGCGCAAGCAGTTAACGAAATGCATAAGTCCGGTCATATAGATAAATACTATATGGCCTTGGTTAAGGGTCAGGTTCGCCAAGGCGGCGTTTTACGTGGGTTCCATAACAAGGATGCCGCTACTAACCTTGCCGTAATAACTGAAAGGTATGTTGAAGGTGCAAAGGAAGCCGTTACTGAATATGAGCCTGTAGCATACGGCGGCGGCTTTACGCTAATATCTGTCAAGATAACCTCCGGCAAGGCGCATCAAATCCGTGCACATCTAAAATCAGCGGGGTATCCTATA
>CAZEYG010000072.1:0-7763 GCA_964516575.1 uncultured Defluviitaleaceae bacterium | reverse complement strand
GTTCAAGCTACCGAACGGCCGGACAAAGCCGCTTCGGCAATACTTGAAGGCAGAATAGCAATAATAATCGACAATTCACCTTTTGTGCTTTTAATACCTTCGACGTTAAACGGATTTTTTCAGTCACCCGATGATTATTATCAAAGATTTCAAATAGGCTCGTTTTTAAGGTTTATTCGGTTTTTGGCCGGTTTTGCGGCTATGACAATACCCGGGCTTTATATTGCAACAGCCGTCTATAGTCCGTCTATGTTACCTATGCATTTGGCGTTTAAGCTAGCGGCAGCTAGGCTTACGGTTCCCTTTCCTGCAGTAATAGAAATCATGATAATGGAGCTGGCATTTGAGCTTTTGCGTGAAGCGGGTATTAGGCTTCCGGCGCCAATCGGAAGCACTATCGGTATAGTAGGCGGCATAATTATTGGCCAAGCGGCTGTTGAAGCGGGAATAGTCAGCCCCATAGTCGTTATTGTTGTAGCGATTACGGGTATTTGCAGCTTTGTACTGCCAAGCATATCTCTTGTTAACGCATTCAGGCTTTTAAAATATGTGGTTATTGCGGCGTCGGCGGCCTTTGGTTTTGTAGGTTTTTGGCTTGCAGTGCTGGCTGTGGCAATACACCTTTGTTCATTAAAAAGCTTTTCGATACCATATCTTTATCCCTTTGTTTCAGGGTCGGTAAATGATGACACAGACATGAAGGATACGTTTTTCCGTGTGCCTTTATTTATGATGAAAAAGCGGCCTATATTTTGCAATCCTAACGCTGAAATACGCTTAAAGACCGACAAAGTCGGCAACAAACACAGAAAGGAATAGGGTTATGGTTTTTTTTAACGATAAAATAAGCATAAGGCAGCTGCAAATACTTTTAATATTGGATATTTTCGGAACAGGGGTTATAGTTCTGCCTCGAATGGTTTGCGAATATGCCGGAGAGGACGGTTATATAGCGATTGTCTTAGCTACGGTAGTAGCTATATTTTACGGTTTATTATTAACGTCTGCCGGCCGGCTTTTCCCCGGCGATGATTTTGTAACCTACAGCTCAAAGATATTGTCGCCTTTTGTTGGCGTTGTTCTGTCTGTTGGTTTTGTTATAAAGCTGATTATAAATGCGGCTATGGAGTTAAGGTTTTTTGGGGAGATTATTAGGCAAACGCTGCTAAACAACACCCCCTTTTGGGTTGTATGCTTTTGTATGATTGCAATATCCGCTTATGCCGCCTCAAAGGGTTATGAAACAAGAGCAAGGTTGGGAGAGTTTTTAATTTTTTTGGTTTTTATACCTATTTTATTTGTTTTTTCAATTGCTCTTTTCTCAATGGATGTAACGAATATTATGCCTGTCCTTGCTTCACGGCCTGAAGGGCTTTTAAAGGGAGCGTTCTTTGCCGGAAGAGCTTTTACCGGAATAGAGCTTTGCCTTTTGGTGTTTCCTTATATAAACAAACCGGATAAGGTTCGTAAGGGTGTTATCGGAACAATAGCTTTTATCGGTGCTTTTATGGTTTTTATAACAATAATAACTATCGGTATATTCGGCGCTTCGGACATAAAATGGCAGATGTGGCCTGTTCTTGAGATGATGGATGTTGTTGAAATACCCGGTTCGTTTATTGAAAGACAACAGGCGCTTATTATGAGCTTTTGGATTATTTCGGTTTTCTTTATCGTTAATGCAGGGCTTTTCTTTTCGTCGCTGCTGTTAAAGGACGTTTTTAAGAAAGGCACCCATACTGCTTTTATTATAGCTTGCGGCTTGATTATATTTGCCGTTGCCCTTTTCCCGTCGGATATTAACCAGGCGTACCGTATTATGGAATTTATGTTTATAACCTTTGGTATTGGATATATGGCAGTAGTACCCGCTTTGCTGCTTTTAGTAGCAAAAATAAGAGGTTTGGGAGCGAGGGGTGAAGGCAATGAAAAATAGAAATAGGCTTTTTAAGGTTGCATTAGCGGCGTTTATAACTTGCCTTACTTTACCTCTTGCAGGCTGCTGGGATAAGGTTGAGCTGGAAAACAGAGGTTTTGTTGTAACTATAGGCATAGACAAATATCAAAAGGATAATCAAGAAAAGGCTGATAAAGAAAAGGTTGACAAAGAAAATGTTGATAAAGAAAAGCCTGATAAAGAAAAATCGGACAAAACAAATACCGGCAAAGAAAAGCCTGAAACAAAGCCTGAAAAAACAAAACCTCAAACCTTTGAGGGCTCAGACGAAGACAACAACAAATACACTGTTTCTATGGCAATACCAAATATGGCGGAGCTTACAAAAAGCGGTGGGGGCGGCGAAAAGAAGCAGGTAAGAGTTTCAACAGCCGATGCGGTTACAACTGCAATGCATCTGACAGACAGTTATTCCAGTAAAAAGCTGTATTTCGGTCATACAAAAGCTGTCATCTTAGGCGAGGAGCTGATTAAGGATGAAAAGCTGTTTAAGGAAGCAATAGACGCATTGGAGCGAAACCAAGACATAAGCCGAAAGCTTATAGTCCTTTGTACAAAAGACAAAGCAGAGGACACATTAAATACCGAGTCAGCAACCGAACCGCTTTTAGGCGTATTTATTTCCAGCTACTACCGTAACAATGAGCAGACTGTAGCAGTAACGTTTTTGCAGGATATGGAAAAAACAATACGTCAGCTTAGGGCTTCAGGTAACGTTATGATACCGAGAATTGAAGTAGAGGGTAGTGAAGTAAAATTAAGCGGCTGCGCTGTTGTTAAGGATTTCAGGCTTGTGAAATGGCTTAATGAAAAGCAGACAAGAGGTTTTTTATGGGCAAAAGGTAAAGCAGACGGCGCTCAGGTAACTGTGGATTTCAATGGAATTCGTCCGCCTTTGTCAGTTGAAAGCTGTAAAAGCAGCATAACCTTTTCGGAGGAAAGCGGTGCTTTAGCCTGCAATATTAATGTAAGCGCTGCGGGCAGTGTATCGGAGTTTATATTTAAGGAAAAGCTGTCAGACAAGGGTAAGCTGAACACCCTATGTAAGTTGTATGAAAACGCTATAAATGAGGAAATGCTTGATATAATCGGAATATTTAGAAATGAGCTTAAAGTGGACGGTCTTGAGCTTAAGGAGCTTTTACGTAAAAAGGATTATAAGTTGTATGAAAAATATAAGGGCGATTGGGACGAGGTTTACAGTAAAATGAACATTGCCGTATCAACTTATGTTCAGATTAAAAACACCGGCTATATTAAATAAATAAATATGAATGAATATATTTAGCAGAATTGGAAACAATTAGGTTAACAAACCAAGGGGTGATAATATGCATAAGAAGCTGATTAGTTGGTATAAAAGGGAACGTATTTTTCTGTTTTCTGCGCTGATACTGGGGATTGTGTTTACAATGTGTTTTGCCATATATACAAAGGCTTATTCGGAAAAAATGCAGTCCGGCATAGCAAGTGAGGTTATAAGACTACATGTTAAGGCAAACAGTGATTTGCCTGAGGATCAGATGTTAAAGCTGGATGTTAAAAACCGGGTGCTTGAAGGGCTTAGAAGTGGGCTTTCAGACTCTAAAAGCAAAGACGAAACAAGAGCATTTTTACAGAACAACCTTAAATACATCGAGCGCATAGCCGGTATGGTTATTGATGAGCACGGAAAGGATTATGCCGTAACAGCAACTATAACAGAGGATTATTTTCCTACTAAAAGTTATGGCGATGTTACGCTTCCCGCCGGCAGTTATGAAGCCTTACGAATAGACATTGGCGAAAGCAGCGGGGCTAACTGGTGGTGTGTTATGTTCCCACCGCTGTGTTACGTGGACGTCACAAAAAAAGAATTGCCCGATAGTGAAAAGGACAAGCTAAAATATTTATTAACCAGCTCACAATACGAGCTTATTACAAAACACGAGGAACCGGCTAAGGAGCTGGACGTGCAAATAAAGTTTAAAATCGTGGAATGGTGGCAGGAACGGAAGGAAAAGAAAGAAGGAACCGTTATTGCTGGCAAAACATTTTAGATTTTTATTGGCATAAACAAAACTATGGGATGTGGTAATATGAAAACTAAAACTCTGGCGCTTTTTACTTGCGCCATGTTGATAGGGCTGGTCACTGTTAATGGCCAGCCCATTAAAAATATATACGGCGATAATCCTCTTGAAGAAGCTGATATTTATACGCTGGCAAAGGTTATTACCGGCGAACAGCGGGGCGGCAGTTATTTGGAGCAGCTAGCTGTTGGAGCCGTTGTTATGAACAGAGTTAAAAACAGTAATTATCCGAATACTGTTTATGCGGTAGTTTATGCGCCTGGAGCGTTTCTGTCGATGGCAAACGAGAAATCGGATATTATACCAACCGATTCAGCGTTTTTAGCTGCCCTCGACGCCATAAAGGGTATCGACCCGACAAACGGCGCACTTGATATTATGCGAGGTTATTAAAAATGGAGCGTGGAACCGAACGGAACAGAGAAAACAGAAGAGAACAAAGAAGAGAAAGCAGAAGAAATAACAGAGAACAAAACCGGACAAATACATTTGGATATTTGTTGTCGGCGCTAGTTGTATGTCTACTGCTTTTTTCAGGTTATCAGGTACAGGAAAAAGAGCGGTATAAGCAGCTTGTAGATAACGGATATAGAGCCGAGCTTTTAAACGCTGCGGCGGGAATGGATAGTATAACCGAAGTACTTGGGAAGATTCAGCTTGCTAATCAGCCGGCGCAAAATTCTGCTATGTTTGCGGATATTAAGGAAGAGGCTGATAGCGTTCATAAATCCCTTTCATCTGTTGCCTATAATCATAATTCGGTTAAGGGGATTCTTTTTTATTTAAGTAATCTTTCGGACACTGCTTATGCCATGCTTCAAAAGGGAGCAGAGGGCAAGGAGCTTACAGCGCAGGATTGGCAGAAGATAAGGGAGTTTAAATCTTATTCGGAGCAATTAGCCGACGGACTTAACGCCGCCGCTATTGAGACGGCAAAAGCAAGGACTGTGTATTGGGATAATCTGTTTAACGAGCAGGATGAGACCAAAACGACCGGAGTAAAAAAGCTGGCAGGGTCTATTCATAACGTAGCGGGGTTGTTTAATGACTACGCTGCTTATGATTACAACGGGGAAACCTATACAGAGCCTCTTACCTTTTCGCCGGCGTTACTGGAAGGAAAAAGTAATGTTACGGAAGAAGAGGCTAGGGTGGTGTTAGAGAAGCTGCTTTTGGAAAAACAGCTTGGGGATTATGATGTAAATTATATTGTAAGTGTAAACGATAAAAATATAACAAAAGGTATAGATATTCCTGTATATAGCTTTGAGATGCGCTTAAAAAACAATTTTGAAAGCACATTATGGGCCGACGTAACAAGAAAAGGCGGGTACTTGCTTTGGTTCGTTAACGGCAAGGCCGCAAAATCTTCCGAAAGCGGCAGAATATCTTTATCTTTGGCTTTAAAAAGAGCCGAGGATTTTACGGCTAACGCAGGGTATGTTAACATGAAGTGTATAAAGTATAACGTGTATGAAGATATGTTATACGCAACTCTTGCATGTAACGAGGAAGGTCTTATGGTCTATACCGATACGGTTGTTGTTAAGGTTAATATGTATACAGGTGAGATTTTGGCCTTTGACGCATCCGGTTACGTTCGCCGCCATGAAGCAGCGGAAAATATTCAGCCAAAGTTGCCTAAGGATCAGGCTTTGGCCTTGCTTTCAGACCAATTTAAAATAATCGAATCAGGTTTGGCAATAATAGAGGATTCATTTCACCAAAAGGCGTTGTGTTATGAGGTTTGGGGCGAATTTGACGGCAAAAGTTATGTCATTTATATTAACGGCGACAGCGGCAGAATGGAAAGGATAGAGGAAGTTCAGCTTTAGAAAAAAAATTCACTGTTATCTTGGATTGTAGAAGTATCTTATAATAATTTATTTAAATAAATAGGCGGAGCCCCATAAGGTTTCCGCCTTTAAAATATTCTTTTATTATTTAGCAGCTTTAGCTTTTTCAACAAGACCTGTAAAAGCAGCGGAGTCGCTAACGGCAAGTTCAGCAAGCATTTTTCTGTTAATAGTTATGCCTGCAACTTTAAGGCCGTTCATAAGTTTGCTATATGACATGCCGTTTTCTCTTGCAGCGGCGTTGATTCTTGTAATCCAAAGGCGGCGATAGTCACGCTTGGTTTGTTTTCTGCCTCTGAAAGCATGGGCAAGGGCACGCATAACGGACTGTTTAGCTACTCTGTATTGTTTGCTTCTTGCGCCTCTAAAACCTTTAGCAAGCTTAAGAATTTTTTTATGTTTTTTTCTGGCGTTTAAAGCGCCTTTAACTCTCGACATTTAAAGTCCTCCTCAAAATATAGTATCGTAACAGCCTTGCCTACTTTAAATATGGCAGCATACGCTCGACATTTTTCATATTGCTCTTGTCAACGTTTCCGCGAAGGCGCAGCTTTCTTTTACGCTTAGGACTTTTCTTTGTAAGAATATGTTGTTTGTTTGCTTTTGAATATCTGATTTTACCTGTGGCGGTAGCGCTGAAGCGTTTAGCAGCCGCCTTTCTGGTCTTTAACTTCGGCATTAAGTTGCCCTCCTTTGATTTTCGTGAGCTGAACATATCATGCTTGTATAATTATGCGCGCGGCGCTAAAAACATCGCCATGCTTCTTGCCTCCATCTTAGGGGGTTTTTCTACTACGCCATAGGCCGATACCTTATCGGCAAACTCGTTAAGCATTTTAAAAGCACCATCCGTATGACCTAATTCACGCCCTCTAAAGCGCACGGTTATTTTAACTTTGTCACCTTTCGTTAAAAACTCAACCGCCTTCTTTAGCTTAACCTCCACGTCATGGACGTCAATGTTGGGTGAAAGCCGCAACTCTTTAATATCAACGTTCTTTTGTTTTTTGCGTGCTTCCTTTTCCTTTTTTGATTGGTCAAATTTAAACTTACTGTAATCCATAATTTTGCAAACAGGAGGCTTGGCAGTAGGTGATATCTTTACAAGATCAAGATGCTTTTCATCTGCAAGCCTGAGCGCCTCTTTGCCGGGAACGATGCCCAGCTGGGTTCCGTCGGAATCAATAAGTCTTACTTCCTTGTCACGAATTTGTTCGTTTAGCATTAACTCGGTAATGGCATAGCACCTCCTAAAATATAAATAAAGAAATAAAAAAATAGCGGGCAGAACCATCCCACTAATATAAACGCAGATATATAATCAAAACGTAATATTAAACCCGAAGCCCTAGGCAAGCAGGTGAGAAGTGGAACTTCTGCTGTAACATACTAATAATAACACAAAAAATCAAAAAGTCAATAAAAATTTTATTGTGTTTTATAATGAATATAAAAGCTATGACAGCGCTGTTTTAATATAACCCCGCCCCGGTAAGGCGGGGTAAACGTACTTGACAGGGCTCGAACCTGCGACCTATCGCTTAGGAGGCGATCGCTCTATCCAGACTGAGCTACAAGTACATGCCTGTCACAAAGTTATAAAAGGCGTATAAATCAATACGCCCTTGTTAATTAACCCAGCTTATTAACCAGCTTTGTAAGGCGTGATTTTTTTCTGGAAGCGTTGTTCTTATGGAATATACCTTTAGACGCTGCTTTATCAATAGCCGAAACGGCGCTTGAAAGAGCAGAAAGAGCTTCTTGCTTATTGCCTGTATGAACAGCGGAAGTCACTTTTTTAATAGCTGTTTTTGTGCTGGACTTAATCATCTTATTTCTTAAAGTCTTTTTTGCGATAACCTTTATTCTCTTTTTAGC
>CAZEYG010000071.1:0-7839 GCA_964516575.1 uncultured Defluviitaleaceae bacterium | reverse complement strand
TATGCTTTATTCAAGGGATAAACACCTTCTCCATTCGTGTCTTGATCAGGAGACTACACAATTCATCATTCCGAATGGCGTAACGGAGATTGGGGACTTTGCTTTTTTCGAGTGCAAAAAGCTCACATCTATCACCATCCCAAACAGCTTGAAAAAGATTGGGGAGTTTGCTTTTGCACACTGCGAAAAGCTCACCTCCGTCGCTATCCCAAATGGCGTGACAGAAATTGGGGCGTGCGCTTTTACGTGTTGCGAAAAGCTCACCTCCATCACCATCCCCAACAGCGTGACGGTGGTTGGGGAGGAGGCTTTTTCCTGGTGCTATAACCTCACGGTTTCCTGCCCACACGGTTCTTTTGCCGAAAAGATACTGCCGTGGATACAATATCAACAATTCAAAGACATCTAGGCGTTAGGACATCAAAGGAGTGTACAGATAGCTCTGAGCAAGCAAGGCACGTGCTGTAGCTGCGTAAAATTTTGATTATTCCGCTTACGCTTCATAATCAAACGGCAAAAAATGCTGTACAAAATAAGCATGGAAATATGGAGTATTATTGTTTCGGAGAATTGAGAATTGCATATGAGGTGAAGTGTCATTAGGACTCCTCCTCTGCTTGATGTGGTTAGCCAACCCCATCTATTATAGCATTGGAGGTTTTTGCTTGAAGCTAAAGCTTTTTTACTCCCCTGGCATAGCCGGGAGTTTTGTCACGCTAATGCACAATCATTTAAACACCCCTTGATGCAGTCTCCTCCATCAAGGGGTGTTTGTGTATAATCGGCTAGCTAACTATTTATCTGTAGTATCGAACTGATAGAATATCTGGGCTACCTCCGCTCTTGTTGCCGTGCCTTGCGGCCTGAACAGGTTTTCGCTGCCCTGCATGATTCCGTTCATGGTCATGTAGCAAACGGCTTCATATGCCCATTCGGAAACTTGGTCACGGTCGGCATAGTCCAGCAGGAACATCCACGAGCCGGTGAAGCCGCCGCCCTTGTGTTGCATATAACGGTAGAGCATGGCCGCCGCCTGTTCGCGGGTTATGCTTGCGTGGGGGAGGAAGGTGCCGTCGTCATAGCCGGCTACAATGCCTTTATCCGCCGCCCAAGCAACGGCTGGGCCGTAGTATTCGTTCATGTCCACGTCCACAAATGGCGAAGCGGTGTAATCGCTTAAATCCGCACCGTCCAGCCTTGCAAGAACCGACACGAACATCGCTCTTGTCATGGGCCTTTGAGGGCTGAAGGTCGTGGCGCTTGTGCCCGCAAACAAGCCGTTTTCATAGGCGTACATCACAGCCTTATAAAACCAGTCTCTTTCCGCAACATCGCTAAATGGGTTTAGCCGGCGAGTGTCGGTTCCTTTAGGCTCACGGAGCATCTCTGTCGTCAACACATACTTGGAAGCGTGGTCAAAATCCAGCTTTGTGTTGCTGCCGCTGACTTTGCTGGAAGTTCTTAACTCAAGCTTGCCCGTGGATTCGTTGTAGTAATAGAGATACACCGTGTTGTCATTATGCTTTGAGCCCACCGTTAGGGTCAGTGTGGCGGTAAACGGCAGCGGTCCGTTGTGCTCAATCTCAAACTGCATAATATCTTTGCCGCCAGCAAGGTCTGAAAGCCATTTTAAATTGATGAATTTTACCCACAAATTGAAATAATCTTTCTCTGCCGAAATATCACCGATGGATTCGCCACTTATCGTCCAGGTGTAGACGCCGAAGTCCAGCACTAGGGTTATATCCTTGCCCCTTGCGGCCACTAAAATGTTTCTGGGCACCCGGGTCTCGCCGTCCATATAAATCGTAAGCCTACTGCCTTTGGGGGCATTTTGAATTGCGCTTATCGTTTCTAAGCTGTCAACCGTTAGGCGTTCCGTAACACTGCCGCCTCGGTCGTTGTCGCTATAGCCGCTAAAGCTATTATAGTTGTTGTTGTTGTTATTGTTGTTATTGTTGTTGTTATCATCATCCTGGGCTTTTGTTGTGGCAGAGGCGTTATAGGTAACATAAGGGTTGCCGTCTTTAAACACTGTTACACTAAAGCCGTAAAAAGTTTCTTTGAATAATTCGTCGAAAGTGTACGTAGGTTTTTGAGTTAAGCCGCTTTCATACCAATTCGTACCCGATTTATATCCCCACCTATAACCGCTTGGCTCAAAAGTAAATTTGCTTATATCAAGGCTAACATCTACGGAATTACTCTTTATATTACTTATATTCAGAGTGCCCTCACACACCTTCTCAACGTTAGGGTCGGCTCCTGCCGCGCCAAGGAAAATGGCGTTGGCAAGCATGTTGCAGGCATAACGTTGATAGCCCTTATCAAAAATGTGTTGGGCAAACATGGTGATAACCGATGTTTTATCACCGGTTTTAACGGTTGTTCCAACAGCCCATGCCTTGCCTCGGGCTCTCTCAGGCTGTTTAAACCAGCCGCCGATATAATTGTTGGCACTTTCAACAACTTTGGCCAAAACCGTTGCGTTGTCTGGCAAGCCGTTAAAGTAGTGTGCACCAAAGGACATTAAAGCGTTTTCCCGTCTGCTGGCGTTATAGCTGGCGGAAACAAGGCTGTCGCTGCTGTAGTCCGCCCGCATCATTCCGTCGTAACCCTTTGGATGGGCATCGCCGTTATAATCATAATCATAATAATCATCGTTACTTAAGGCACTTACGTTTCCGAAGCCCTTTCCGTTTAATACCCCTCCTGATTTAAACATCCCGTTAACGGCCTTGTAACTAACAGCCACAACGCCTAGGCCGCTTGCAACATGGGTTGATACATCCTGGTCGCTGTTAATAATCACAACGTTGGCATCCGTCATAGCATTTATGCCGCCGTATTGATAGTTTATGTTTTCTTCAAAGCCCATAAGGTTCAACGTATAAGCGGATTGCTGGAGGGCATAACCGTTTACAATTCTATCCTCATACATGCTTATTTTGGGCTGTACAAGTCGGATAGCGTTGGGGTCTTCATATTTGTAGGGGCTGTACTGCAATATATAGTCACTAGATACAGCATCAACTTTGTTTACTATGAAATCTCCCTTAAACCCGCTTCCTAGGTCTTTGGTAAGCATCCATACAGGTTTGCCGTCATTTAGCAATTTGTTAACATATCTGATGGCGTCTACCCCGTCATTTTTAACGACAAACTGGTCGGTATCATAATTAATTTGATTACCCAGAGAGTCTCCTACATATTGCGGTTCGGTTAATTTTCCGTCAAACAGCCCAGGGTTATCATAAATAATAATATTATCAAAGTTTCTCAGGCGGTTTAAGCTTGTAAATATATTGGAATACATATCCGCATAGTAAGAGGCGTCGTAGCCGTCTCCCAGCATATTGTTAGCATAAGACCTATTAGCCTGCTTCATGTCTATTACATATGTTCCCTCCGGCAAATACTTGCCGTCTATAATCATATCTTCAGTGGTTCTTCTAATTTGTACGCCGTTTTTCCAAAGCTGATTAAGGGATTTCATAGCTTCCGAAATATTCCTTTGGTTATCTCTGTCAAACGGTATAACGTGAAAATCCGGGAAGAAGCTGTCGCGGCCATCTCTTGGGCGGCCTACTGCCTTGTTTTCGTATGGGTCTATAAAATATTGGTCTACTTTATCTTTCAAGTCAAGGTTTTCAATGTTGCGCCTCTTGTATTCCACTTTAAACGCCCTGTAAGTATCAGCCCTTTCTAAGGCATCATTAAGTGTTGCAAGGCTGCAAGCGTATGCGGCATTCACAGACATTTTGCTTGTATCGGGTACTTCAATATTTAAAGCATTCGCCCCTAAAAGCATTGCGTACTGTGTCAAAAATACGGTTGAATCCGCCGCCCAGCCTTCTGTCATGTCTGTTTTGGGCATCATGTAAGAGTTAATGGGTGTGCTGCCCAAAATAGCTTGGCCTATTTTTCTGCCTAAAAGCTCTGAGTTAATGCTGTTTGGGTCTGTGGTACTGTTAAACAAGTCCATCTCAAAGTTAGGCTCGTAAGGGGGCGTGCTTGGCTCTACAAGCATCGAATCCACTTCGCCGTGATACTCAACATAAGCAACCGGCTCCCAGCCGGATATAAGTTGTGTCATAAGCTGCGATTCTATTTGGGTTTGCAGGGAAGCATCCCGGTTTAGATCCATATTATAACCGTTTACACGCTGCATTTTATCCCTGCCGTCGGGGTTTGATGTAAACGAGAAAACAATAATATATTTTTCAAGCAAATCATCTACATCAAGGGTTACAAGTCTTCTGCCGGGAGGCATAGCCTGGTCATCAGCAGATGAATAACTTATAAAATTGGCGAAATCACCGTAACCGTTGGGGTTTGGCTTTCTGGTAATGAAGTCATCGTCAAGGGTGTAATACTTAATTTCCTTTTCCTTGGCTAAATCCTCAAACAGCTTTAAAATAGAGTCTGTTCCTGCAGTTTCGTTGGGGTGAACGTTGTTAAACATAATAACAAGCTTGTCGTAGTCATAAAGCGGGGCGTTATTCATTATTTTTTGCTTGGTAGTTTGCTGATAATAATCAAGGTCATTCTCGCTTTTGGCAAGTACACCGTAGTAAAGCTTGTTCACACCGGTGGTGCTATCGCCGCTTGTTCGCAGCTGGGCATAACGCCCGCTGTCATTACCCGAGCTGTCTTTATAAAAATCTCTGGTCTCCAAATCGGTTTGTATTTGTAAAAACTTATCATTAGCTTGCTGCCAGGTTCGGAACCCGTCGTAGAGGTTAATGGGGATTTCTGTTTTTGCAAAATAATTCCGGGGTAAAGTCGTATCATTTAATACTTGGTCTGCCGTAAGCTTAAGCTCAAAGTTGGGGTTCATATTAAGCCACTCGTTTATTTTGTTAAGAGGGCCGTCGTATCTGCCTAAGCGCGCATAATCGTCGTAAGGCACGTTTGTGCCGCTAAGCGGTGCAATCGGCGAACCGCCATAGTCTACAGGCTGGTCCACAATAGTATCAAAACATATCGAAGCTCGAACAACATATTCGCCTGCACCTGAAGTTGAAAATTGAATTGGGTGGGTCAAATAAACAATCGCCCTATCACCGATGCCGCCTAAATCAGCTCTGGTTAAAGGGCCGTCGGTTGTTGATGTTGTTATTTTTTCACCCCTGTAGGTTAAATAAAGCTGTTCGAAATCATTTGAATTGTAACCGAGTTCAGCAAACTCTGAAGGATTAATGTTATATCTAACAACGAAAATTCTTTTGTCCGTTAAGGATGCTTGCCTGCTGCGGGTGTAGTATGCCCCAGCTTTTTCTCCAATTGCAAAATTATCCACCCCCTCGTAAACCTCAGGGGCGTTATAAAAGGCTTGAATTTTGCCGCCGTTTACAACCTCAACGCTTAAAATGTCAATCTGTTGAACGGCAGCAAAAGGCGTCATAAACGCGTTGGTGGCGGTGGCGGTTCCCGTTAAAGCGCCGCCGTCGCCGACGCTCGGCGCCGCAAGCAAAGGCGATGCCATCGAAAGCACCATGCTAAACACAAGCAAAAACATAACAAACACACTAGACCTGTTTCTCATAAATTCTCCTCCGTCTTTATTTTAGTAACTTACCGCAACCGAATTATAGAACAATGCTTTGGATATGTTTTGTAGATTCACCAAAAAATATCCATTTCCGATTATGCCGTCTACGATGATAACACGTGCTCCTTTGAACAATTGTATCGCAAAACCCGGCTTGGTTCAAGTAAAAATAAACAATTTATAAATCAGCCGGAATGCGCTAGCTTGACAATTGCTGTCGTTTATTATAAATTAACATTAACAAATAATGTTCCTGAAAGGG
The DNA here is from genome assembly GCA_964516575.1 of uncultured Defluviitaleaceae bacterium. Classification (GTDB taxonomy): domain Bacteria; phylum Bacillota; class Clostridia; order Lachnospirales; family WRBF01; genus CAZEYG01. The sequence continues at coordinate 2,023 of CAZEYG010000071.1, read as the reverse complement.
ATAGGGCTGTGAGCACGAAGCGTTATGTAAATAAAAAAGGGGGCATTTCAGACAAGGTCATTTTCTTGGGCCCGATTATACTGTTTGCGGCCGTTACAATCGTTGTGTTGCGCCTTCACGTCTACCAAATACCCGGCATATTTTTCTGGGACAAGCCGCACCTCCTTGCAACAGACATCTACAACTACGCCAAGCTGTGTACGGTGATCGTTTGCGTGGTTTGGGCCCTATTCAACATGATTGTGGCTTTCGCCACAGGCACCTTTGTAATCAAAAAGCTGCCCGGGGTTTATCTATCAATGGGCGTTCTAGCCGCCGGAATACTGCTTTCCTGTTTTTTTTCTGAATACAAATACTACGCCCTGTGGGCCTACGGCGATTCCTTCGAGGGAACGATCGCGTGGGTTTGTTACCTAATCATGCTGTTTTACACCATCAACTTTATCAACACGAAAACAGACGCCAAAATTGTGCTTTATGCAATCGCCGCAACCACGGCGTTTATTTGCGTGCTGGGGTTGTTTCAGGTTTTGGGGGCAAACTATTTGGCCTCTCCCTTCACCATTTCACTGATTGCGCCCAAGGATATCCCCGGCGCAATATCATCAAGTGGGCAAGTGCGTTCCGCAACCCAAACCGTTTACAACGCCAACTACGTTTCCCTCTACACCTCCATGCTGATACCCCTGTTCGGCATATTGCTCCTTGGGCTTAAAACGATGGGCCAAAAGCTTGTGATGCTGGGCTACTTCGGGCTTTTGTGCTTCAACTTTTTCGGCTCTGGCTCGTCGGGTGGGTATATCGGGCTGTTTGTGGCGGTGGTTGTTTCTGTTGTCATGTTGAACAAAAGAATCTTCGCCTGGAAAAAATGGATTGCCGCGATGCTTGCGGTGGGAGCCGTTTCCGCCGCCGTTAACCTACCCGTTATAATAGACGAACTAAAACTAGGGCTTAGTTATGCCGCAAACCTTGTAACGGAAACCGTTCTAGCCTCTCAAATGCAGCAAGCCCCGCCGTATGCGCTCCAAAGTCAAAAAATTAAAATAAACTACATTGAAACAACCAGTGAAAGCGTTATCGTTTCCATCCCCGAAGGCACGCTGGAAGTTAAGCTTGACCCTGATTACGTGAAAGGCGGAGATATCCTGTGCCTTGACGAAAACGGAAGCCCCTTGCCCTACATCATAACCGCCAGTGACACCAACAATGATTCCGCCTACTACTACCTTGCCGATCCACGTTTTGACGGCAAGCTGTTTCTGGAAGCGTTTATAATCGACGACAAGCCCGCCGTCATGATTCACACGCCGGAGAAAAGCTGGACGTTCATACGGTTTTTGCAGGAGGATCAGGTTTATTATATCAACGACATCCATAAAACCGTTTCCCTTACCGGCCCCACCCCGGTTATCGGCTTTCAAAACAGCCAGCATTTCGGAACCAACCGCGGTTACATTTGGTCTCGGACGCTGCCCATGTTTAAGGACACCCTCCTAATCGGCCACGGCGCAGGAACCTTTCCCATTTATTTCCCCCAAAACGATTATGTGGGCAAATATAACGTGGGTATTACCCAAACCATAGACAAGCCCCACAATATGTACCTAAACATGGGCGTAAGTTTCGGGCTTATCTCCCTTATGGCCTTTTTGTATCTGATGGGCTATTACATCTTCACGGGAATTAAGCAGTTCGCAACCCTTTCCCAGGGAGACGAATTTATAAAATTCGCAGGCGCCGGAATAGTAATAGGCATCACAAGTTATTTGTGCTCCGCCCTGATAAACGATTCCAACCTTTCCACAACCCCAATGTTTCTGGGGCTTTTGGGTGTTGGAATAGCCCTTAACTATTTGTTTGTAGAGCGTGTTTAGAATAGAATATGTGGGCAAAATAAAACGGAACACCGTTTTTTATAACAGTGTCCCGTCTTTTTCGTTTTTCAAGGCGTTTCATCTATCATGCGCTGTACCGTACTTTGCTTGTCAATCATATTACCTATGGTCTGTTCAGGATTTCTCAT
>CAZEYG010000070.1:0-7846 GCA_964516575.1 uncultured Defluviitaleaceae bacterium | reverse complement strand
AAATCAAGAAGAAAAACCCGGGAGAGCCTAAAAACGTGGCCCTAGCGGCTATGATGACTTATGTAAACATTAAAAACGTAATAGTTGTTGATGAAGACGTGGATATTTACAATCCGGCAGACATTATGTGGGCGCTTTCATGCAGGGTTATACCAGAAAGAGACATTTTCTACGTGCCCAACTCTCAAGGCCACGAGCTTGACCCATGCTCAGACAACCGTGGTATGCAGACAAAAATGTGCATAGACGCAACGTTAGCAGACGACAGCAAAGGCATTGAAAGAGTAAAATATCCAAACGTAGATTTATCGAAATATTTAAGTTTTTAGATAAAAAAGTCCTTCCGGCAAAGCGGCCTGGCTGCTTTGCCGTGTTTGTTTGTTGCGGGGTAATAATACAAAGGAGCAGATATATGAACAAACTTGTTTATTTTGACTTCCCTAAGGAGCGTCTGAAAATCAATGTAGTGAACAGATGTGAGCATATTTTGGAAAGTATTAAGACTAATTCGGAAGAAAAAAATTCCTTACCTGATGTTAATGAATATTATAACGAGCTGTTTTTTCCAAAAGCCCCGGTGCACAGACCTTACACATTTTCTTCCGTTGTTTTATCGGCTGATGGGAAAATGGCTTTTACAGACAATTCCGCCGGGCCTCTTGTTGCTAAAAATAACTTTTTAGACCCGGATGGCGCCCTTGGTGATTTTTGGGTATTAAACATTTTGCGTGCATATTCCGATGGAGTAATAATTGGCGCTAACACCCTAAAATCAGAGCCGGGTATCACTTCCCACGTATACGATAAGGCTTTGGTGGAGCAGCGTGAAAAATACTTGAACAAAAAGTATCATCCCGCAAGCATAATAGTCTCTCTAGACGGAACAGACATTTTGTTTGAGCATTTCCTGTTTAACATTGACCCTAGCGAGCGGTACAAAACACTAATAGCCACATCACCTGACGGGTTTAAGTATATAGCTGAAAACTCTCCGCTAAAGCATACGGTTATCGGGCCATTTGTTACAAAAGAAGATGTTTGTGCTTTTCAGTTTCCGAAGTTATTTGATAGCTTTGATATTACGCCGGTTATCGTAACAGGCGCAGGTAACACACCGGATTCGGAGCTTATGCTTTATGTGCTTAAAAAATGGGGTATTGAGAGGTTGTGTATTGAATCGCCTACATACTGTTCCCATATGTTAAAGAACAAATGGCTCGACGAATACTTCATAAACTATTCAATGGTTTATGCCGGAGGTGGTATTACCCCGGGATATTCCTTGCCCCATAGCCATTTGGAGCATCCTCATGGAAACCTGCTTGTTTTGGGTGTACACAAAAGCAGCTTCATGTTTACACGGCAGCAGATATGTTATGATGTAACTAAGGAAGTGGATTTAAACAGCTATAAATATTAGTGTATTAAAAAAGGCGATGGCTTTTCTCGTGAAAAGACATACGCCTTTTTCTGTGGGGCGTGTTCCCGCTATCCGAAATGCAACACGCCCTAATCAGTAAGCTCTATTTGAACAATGTTTTCCGTATAAAAATCGTCTACCAACTTTAATTGCACGGGAATCTCCTTTAAAATATTAACAGGAAGGTCTATTAATATTTCGGTTCCAACTTCCAAACGTTTTATGGATATTGCGCCGCCTAAAAGCATGGTCAGTTGCTTAACAATGGCAAGGCCTAGGCCGGAGCCGGTCATATGATATTCGTTTTTTCCCCTGTAATATCTATCATAAATATTACCTATGTCGTCAATATGAATACCTATACCCGTATCTTTAACGCTGATACGGACACCGTTTTCAGAATCCTTTATAGATATCGTAACACTGCCACCGGAGGCTGTAAACTTAATAGAGTTAGACAATAGGTTAAGCAGAATACGCTCAAGCATATCTTTGTCCGTAGCCATTTCAATATTTTGAACGTCAGATTCAAATAAAACCGAAATACTCTTTTTGTCTGCCAAAGTTTTTGCAGAAGAAACAATGTCATTAACAAGCTCCACAATATTGTAGTTTCTTAGCTTTGGAGACAAAGCATCGTTCTTTATTTTAACCGAGTCGTTGGCGTCGGTTATCAGCTTTAATATTTTAAACCAATGTTTCTTTATTTCGTTTAATGTTTCCATAGCAATAACCGGCATAGCTTCTATGTTTTCCAGCTCAGTAAGTTTGCTGTATATAATAGAAAGAGGAGTTTTAATATCGTGTATTATATTCTCGTAGGAGATAGCCTCAAAGTCATTAGATTCAAGTTTTGTAGCCATTCCTATTTGCTCCACAGTATCGAACCCTCCTAATAATTTGCATTTTCTAAAGTAAGTTTAATTTTGTCTGTTGTTGTTGGTGTTGTTATTTTGGTCGTTTTGATAGTTGTAGCTATAACCTACCTGGGCTGTATAAAAAGCATCTCCAATTTCTCTGTTTAAGTCATCTTGAATTATACACAAATTAATAACTCCAAGGCCTAATACTGCAAGTATTAAAAATAAAACAGAGTCATCCTTTTGATAAAGGTTATACCTTATTCGCGCACGAGTTGACAGCTTTCCAAGTTTATAACTTAAGTAGATGTAATAAATTCCGCAAGTAACGATAGACAGTAAAATGTCCATACCGGCACTGCTTTCCTCGCCGTTTACCCTATACAAATCATCGGCGATTTTATAAAGCCAAAAATAAAAGTAAATACCGCATGTTATTATAGAGAGTAAAATTGCAACACCGATACTCCGTTTTTCAATAGACATAAAAAATTCTCCTTTACAGTCGTTTAATCAAAAATTACCTCGAAGCGAACCGAAAAATCACAATACCTCAATGTGTTTTTCGGTGAAGCTGAGTGGATAATTTTTTAAACGAATACAGTCGTTTAATCAAAAATTACCTCGAAGCGAACCGAAAAATCACAATACCTCAATGTGTTTTTTGGTGAAGCTGAGTGGACAATTTTTTAAACGAATTTACTACAACCCTGTTATAGCCTGTTCGTTTATGTAGGCTTTATTAAAATAAAGCCTACATAAACATATACGTGCGTAAAAATCAAAAGTCTTTTTTTAGTCTGCTGTTTAATTGGGCAGTTGGATTAAACCATATCTTTGTATGTTTTGTATCTTGCCTTAGCATCCTCTTCAGCTCTCTTAAATAATTCTTCAGCCATATCCGGGAATGTAATTTTAAGGGACGCATAACGGCCTTCGTTTCTTATATATTCCTGGTAGTCGCCGGTAGGTTCTTTTGAATCCAAAATAAACGGATTCTTGCCTTCTTCCGCAAGAAGAGGGTTAAACCTGTATAAATGCCAGTATCCGCAATCAACGGCACGTTTTTCTTCTAACTGGGTAAGGCCCATGTTAATACCGTGGTTGATACATGGAGCGTAAGCAATTACGAGGGATGGGCCGGGATAACTTTCAGCCTCTGTTATAGCTTTGATAAGCTGGGTTTGGCTTGCGCCCATAGCAACCTGCGCTACATAAACGTATCCGTAGGTCATAGCCATTCTGCCAAGATCCTTTTTCCGGATTTTCTTGCCACTTGCGGCAAACTTAGCAACTGCCGCCGTAGGAGTACTCTTGCTGGATTGGCCGCCGGTGTTTGAATAAACTTCAGTATCCAAAACAAGTATATTAACGTCGTCGCCGGAGGCTATTACGTGGTCAAGACCGCCGTAACCGATGTCGTAAGCCCAGCCGTCGCCGCCGATAATCCATTGTGATTTCTTAACAAGGTGATCCTTGTCTTTTAGGATTTCTTTAGCTAAAGCTTTAGCTTCATCATTACAGCCGCAATTTCCGCCGCAATTGCTTAATACTTCGATAACCTTTTCAGAGGCTTTTTTGCTTTCCTCGCCGTTTTCCATGTTGTCAAGCCAGTTTTGCATTATGGCTTTAACCTCGTCGGAAGGAGTAAGCTCTTTCATCTTAGTTACTTTAGCAGCTAACGCTTCTCTTATTTTCTTAACACCTAGATACATACCAAGGCCATACTCTGCATTATCCTCGAACAATGAGCTTGCCCATGCGGGGCCAAAGCCCTTTTCATTAGTTGTATAAGGTGTTGAAGGAGCGGAGCCGCCGTATATTGATGAGCAGCCTGTGGCGTTAGCGATATACATTCTGTCGCCATAAAGTTGGGTAATGAGCTTAATATATGGAGTTTCACCGCAGCCTGAGCAAGCGCCGGAGAATTCCATAAGTGGTTGTTCAAACTGGCTTCCCTTAACAGTTTCTTTGTTAGCCGGGTTTTCCTTTTTAGGCAACTTAAGGGCGTAGTACCAGTTTTCCATTTGCGGCATTTGGCTTTCAATAGGTTTCATAACGAGAGCCTTTTCCTTAGCCGGGCAAACCTGGGCGCAGTTAGCGCAACCCATGCAGTCAAGAGTGTCAACCTGCATTCTGTATTGATAGTTTTCAAAACCTTTGCCGACAGCTTGTTTTGTAACAAACCCTTCTGGAGCAGCGGCCTTTTCGTCGGCTGAAAGCAGATACGGTCTTATTGTAGCATGTGGGCAAACGTATGAGCATTGGTTACATTGGATGCAGTTTTCGGGTATCCATTCGGGCACAGAAACAGCAACGCCGCGTTTTTCGTAAGCTGTTGAGCCTTGGGGGAATCTTCCGTCCTCAAGGCCTTTAAATGCGCTAACAGGTAAGGAATCGCCCTTTTGCGCGCTCATAGGCACTAAAATGTTTGTAATAAATTCGGGTATGCCTGTTGTATCGGGAGCTTGAACATCAGGAGCGTTCTTCCAGTTTTCAGGAACCTTAACTTCTTTAATGCCTTCAATTCCGGCGTCAACAGCAGCGTAGTTTTTATTAACTATGCTTTCGCCTTTTTTGCCGTATGAGCTAAGAATAGCTTTTTTCATATAATCAACGGCTTCATTTATCGGAATAATATTAGCCAGCTTAAAGAAAGCGGATTGAAGCACAGTATTGATGCGGTTGCCAAGACCGATAGATTTGGCTATTTCAATACCATTTATAATATACAGCTTTATGTTGTGGTTAGCAATATATCTTTTCATATCGCCAGGCAGCTTTTCGTCCAGCTCTTTTTCATCCCAAATGCAGTTAAGTAAGAATGTGCCGCCGTCCTTTAAATCGGAAACCATGTCGTATTTATCAACATAGGACGGGTTGTGGCAGGCTACAAAGTCGGCCTTGTTAACAAGGTAAGTTGAGCGGATAGGTTGTTTGCCGAAACGAAGGTGTGAAGTAGTTATGCCGCCGGATTTTTTAGAGTCGTAGGCGAAATATGCCTGAGCGTACATATCTGTATGGTCGCCGATGATTTTAATTGAGTTTTTGTTTGCGCCGACAGTACCGTCGGAGCCAAGACCCCAAAACTTGCAGCTTATTGTGCCTTCGGTTGCAATATCTACTTCCTCGCCTACTGTTAAGGATGTGTTTGTAACGTCGTCGACAATACCGACTGTAAAGTGGTTTTTAGGTTTATCTAAAGCAAGGTTGTCATAAACAGCTATGATTTGAGCCGGGGTAACATCCTTTGAGCCTAAGCCGTAGCGGCCGCCAACGATAACAGGGCGTTCACCTTTTTCAAAGAAAGATGTACAAACATCAAGGTAAAGGGGTTCGCCTAATGCGCCCGGTTCTTTAGTACGATCTAAAACAGAAATTTTCTTTACAGTTTTTGGCATAGCGCCTAAGAAATGTTCAATTGAGAACGGTCTGTAAAGGTGAACGTTAATAAGACCAACCTTTTGACCTTTGCTGTTTAAGTAGTCGATAGTTTCTTTGATTGTATCACAAACTGAGCCCATAGCGATTATTACTCTATCGGCGTCTTGTGCGCCGTAGTAGTTAAACAGCTTGTAGTCTCTGCCTGTAAGCTTATTGATTTCTTCCATGTATTTTTCAATAATAGCAGGAGCGGCTAAATAATACGGATTGGACATTTCACGTCCTTGGAAGTAGATATCCGGGTTTTGAGCAGAGCCGCGTAAAATAGGATGCTCTGGGTTAAGAGCACTTTTTCTGAATTCATCAAGAGCTTCATAATCAAATATTTTCGCTAAATCAGCATAATCAAGGCATTCGATTTTTTGAATTTCGTGTGAAGTACGGAAGCCGTCAAAGAAATGTAAGAACGGCACCCGGCTTTTAAGAGCGCTAAGGTGAGCAACAGCGCCTAAATCCATAACCTCTTGAACGTTTGAGGAAGCCAGCATAGCAAAGCCTGTTTGGCGGCAAGCCATAACGTCTTGATGGTCGCCGAAAATAGACAAGGCGTGAGCGGAAACGGCTCTTGCAGTAACATGGAAAACAGCAGGAAGAAGCTCGCCTGATATTTTGTACATATTAGGAATCATAAGAAGTAAGCCTTGAGAAGCTGTGTAGGTAGTAGTAAGCGCACCAGTTGCTAATGAACCGTGAACAGTACCTGCAGCGCCTGCCTCGGATTGCATTTCAACTACGTTAACAGTTTGTCCAAAAATATTTTTCTTGCCTTTGGCCGACCATTCGTCTGTTAACTCTGCCATAGGCGTTGATGGAGTTATTGGGTAAATGCCGGCTACTTCGGTGAAAGCATATGATATTTCAGCCGCCGCCGTATTACCATCCATCGTTTTCATAATCTTTGCCATAGTGCCAAGTCCTCCTTAAAAAATAAATATATGCTTAAAGGTTTATAAAACTAATACTGATTAAAATTATAACCATTTGTTGGTCAAAGTCTAAAACGCCTCTGGGTTCGGCTTCCCTCCGCTGGTTATGTATTAATCTAGGATTAGTATAAAATATAAACATAAAAGGGCATATGAAAACCAGTGTTCTTAACCGCCGCATATTATACGGTGATTTTAAACACTGATATTATTATAACATAAACTATCAAATAGTAAATGCTATAATTGTAAAAAAAACGCTGAAAGGACATGATAATAATTTTGTGCATATTGTATGAAGGGGAAACAATTATACTAACCTCTAAGTAAGGTTATATTTTCCTTCATGTTCTTTCCATTAAAAACAGAGCTCCCTGCAACGAGGACGTTCGCTCCGGCGCTTATGGCCTGCTTGCAGTTATCTGCTGTTATGCCGCCGTCCAGCTCCAGCTCAATGTTTAGCCCTAAGGAGGATATTTTATCCGCTGTTTTTCTTATTTTCTCATAACTTGCGTTTATAAATTTTTGGCCGCCAAACCCAGGGTTTACAGTCATTATAAGCACAAGGTCTATGTATTCGTACATATAATCCAAAAACTCAATAGGGGTTGAGGGGTTAAGGGCGATGCCGGATTTTTTTCCGCATAACTTTATTTTTTGCACAAGAGAATTAAGATGTCTGCCAGAAGCGCTTTCGGCGTGGACTGTAATAATGTCTGCGCCGCTGTTAGCAAAAGCCTCAATATAATCAATTGGGTTTTCTATCATAAGGTGGACGTCCAGCGGTTTTTCAGTATAAGGCCTTATGGCTGAAACTACCAACGGCCCAAACGTAATATTTGGTACAAAAACTCCATCCATAACGTCAAGATGAATATAGTCTGCTCCGGCGTTATCAAGCTCGGTTATAACGGCGCTTATGTTTGAAAAGTCTGCGGTTAATATAGAAGGTGAAATTTTAATCATTTTATACTCCTTGTCTGATTTTTATCATAACCTCTGAAAAGGTCAAGTCTTCGGGTGTTGTAATCTTAATGTTGTTGTAGCTGCCCTCGGTAATTTTGACGCTAAAGCCGGCACGTTCCGCAAGGGTTGCGTCGTCTGTGCCAATAAAGCCGTCGGTTATTGCCTTTTTGTAGCTTTCAATAATAATATGCCGATGAAAACCTTGAGGCGTTTGTATTGAGGCAAGTAGG
>CAZEYG010000069.1:0-7973 GCA_964516575.1 uncultured Defluviitaleaceae bacterium | reverse complement strand
GGCGCCAGATGTATAAGTTTATTGACAGAGACGGCGAAGTGCTTGCGCTTAGGTCGGATATGACGCCGCCCATAGCACGTATAGTCGCAACAAACTACAGGGAAGAGCAAATCCCCCTCCGGTTGTGTTACATAGAAAACGCCTTTAGGCATAATGAAAGCTATCAGGGTAAGTTAAGCGAATTTACCCAGGCAGGTGTAGAGCTTATAGGCATCAACTCTCATGAGGCTAACGCGGAAGTTATTACAGTCGCTATTAATAGTCTGCTTGCTTGCGGGCTTACGGATTTTTCAATAGATATTGGACAAGTGCAGTTCATTCATGGGCTTCTCGATGAAACAGGTTTTAGTGATGAAATGAAACGTTGCCTTCTTGATTGTATTGCGGAGAAGGATTTTGTTGCTTATAAAAATCTTATGACCTCATTTGGTAAGGAAACAAACGAGCTGCTTTTACAGCTTCCTATGCTTTTGGGCGGTGTAGACATGCTGGAGCGGGCTGAGTCAATAACAAAAAGCCCGGAAGCGCATAAGGCACTTTTGGATTTAAAGGAAATATACGCCATTCTCGAAAGCTACGGTCTTAACAAATACATTCGCTTTGATTTAAGTATGGTTGGTTATTTCGACTATTACACCGGCATAATATTCCGTGGTTATACATACGGAACAGGCTTTTGGGTTGTAGACGGGGGACGTTACAACAACCTGCTTTGTAAGTTTGGTGCGGATATGCCGTCGGTAGGTTTTGCTATAAACATAAACGATTTGATGATGGCCTTAAACAAGCAGAACATTTTGCCTCAAATGCGTTGGATTGATACGTTAATAGCTTTTGACTGCAACGGGCGCAAAGAAGCTCTTGTATACGGCGAGTTGTTACGTAACGAAGGAAAGTATGTGGAAAATAGCTTTTTTGGGGATGATATTGAAAGAAACCTAAACTATGCCAAGGAAAAAGGCATAAAGGAAATACTGTTGTTTTCAGACGGCAAAATGCGACAGTTTATAACGGAACGAGGTGAATTATGAGATATATAACTTTTGCGCTTACAAAAGGCAGGCTTGCTAATAAAGCTATGGAGCTTTTGGCTCATGCCGAAGTTACATGCGAAGAGATGAAAAAGGATACTCGCAAGCTGATTTTTACAAACGAGGAGCATGGGTTTAAATTTTTTCTTGCTAAAGCCACCGACGTTCCTACATATGTTGAGCATGGAGCGGCGGATATTGGGATAGTAGGTAAGGATACGATTATGGAGGAAAAGCGCCATCTATGTGAGCTTTTGGATTTAGGTTTTGGCAAATGCCGTATGGTAGTGGCCGGATATAAGGAAGCGGCGGAGAAGCTGCAAAAGGGCAATGATTTGCGGGTTGCTACAAAATATCCAAATATTGCGGCAGATTATTTTTATAAGGATAGAAGGCAGACAGTTGAAATCATAAAGCTAAACGGCTCAATAGAGCTTGCACCGATAGTTGGTCTAGCAGACGTTATAGTTGATATTGTTGAAACAGGCTCAACTATTGAGCAAAACGGTCTTGTAATCCTAGAGGAAATCTGCAATCTTTCGGCACGCATGGTCGCAAACAGGGTAAGCCTAAAAATGGAGCATGACAGAATATTTTATATTGTAAATAAAATTAAGGGGTGTGTGTAGTGCTGGTTTTTCAATATGGTACGGAGGAATGTAAGACACGGATACATAAAATACTTAACAGAGACAAAGCCGATTATGTTGAACAACAAAAGGTGGTTGATGAAATACTAAAGGCTGTAAAGGAAAAGGGCGACAGCGCGATCTTTGAATATACTAAAAGATTTGACGGCTGGGATGTAAACGAGAGGAACGTTTTAGTTACAAAGGAGGAAATCAACGAAGCATATAAATCGGTAGAGCCGGAATTTATTGAGCTTATAAGGAAGGCAACCGGGCGTATCAAAAGTTTTCACTCCAGACAGCGGCAAAACAGCTGGTTTGACCTGACACCAGACGGAGAATATTTAGGTCAGGTTGTAAGACCTATGGAAAGCGCCGGAGTTTACGTTCCCGGAGGTAAGGCGGCTTATCCGTCAACTGTTCTCATGAACGTTATCCCGGCTTTGGTTGCGGGGGTAAATAGAATTGTTATGGTAACGCCGGCGGGTAAGGACGGAAAGGTTTATCCCCATACGGTAGTTTCGGCTTGCGAGGCCGGTGTAACACACATATACAAAATCGGCGGCGCCCAGGCAATTGCCGCTTTGGCGTTCGGTACTCAAACAATCCCAAAGGTTAATAAAATCGTAGGCCCCGGCAACATTTACGTCGCCCTTGCAAAACGTGGGGTATACGGCCACGTTAGCATTGATTCCGTTGCAGGCCCCAGCGAAATACTTATTATTGCCGACGAAAGCGCTAACCCGAAATACGTAGCCGCCGACATGCTTTCTCAAGCCGAGCACGACGAGCTGGCATCAGCCATACTGCTGACAACTAGCAGCAGTCTTGCTAAAAGGGTTGAAATTGAGCTTAAGCAGCAGACTGAAAGAAGCAAACGAAAGACGATAATAGAAACCTCACTTAACAACTACGGCAGTATTATTGTGGGTAACAACATAAACGAGCTTATAACATTAAGTAATGAAATAGCGCCGGAGCATTTAGAAATATGTACTGACGAACCTTTTGCGCTTTTACCCCAAATTAAAAACGCCGGTGCAATATTTATGGGACATTATACAACCGAAGCGCTTGGCGATTACATGGCCGGACCAAACCATGTTTTACCTACAGGCGGCACAGCTAAATTCTTTTCACCCCTGTCGGTAGATGATTTTATTAAAAAATCCTCATTACTGTATTTTACAGAAGAATCAATGGAAAAAATCGGAAAGGATGTTATAGAGTTTGCCAAAGCCGAAGGCTTATACGCTCATGCAAACGCTGTACAGGTAAGATTAAATGACAAAATTTAACGAAAGCTGGTCACGTAGTGATTTAAAGGCCTTTGTTCCGTATCATGACGCACACAAGCCCTTTATTCATAAGTTAAACGCCAATGAAAGCCCCTTTACTCTAACGGATAACGTTCGGGCAAAATTTTTAGACTGGCTTCAAAACAGAGAAAACCTTAACATCTATCCCGATACTGACAGTACTGAGCTTAGGGCGGCTATCAGCCGGTTTTGGGGTTTAGATTGTGAGAACGTTGTTTGCGGGGTAGGTTCTGATCAAATAATCGACTACATAACAAAAGCATTTCTTGAGTTTGGCGACAAGATAATTATTCCAAACCCAACATTTTCCATGTATGCGTTGACGAGTATTATAAATAGAGGTAAAATTATAGAAGCTCCGCTAAACGAGGACTATTCTGTTGACGTAGAAAATACTATTAATATAACAAACGACCAAAGGGCTAAGCTGCTTTTTCTATGTACGCCAAACAACCCTACGGGCAACAGCCTGAATGAGCAGTCGCTTAAGCGGGTTTTGGAAGGGGTTAACTGCGTCGTAGTAGTAGACGAAGCCTATGCAGAATTTAGCGGCGGTACTATTATTCCCTATATAAACAAGTATGAAAACCTAATTGTTCTGCGAACCTTTTCAAAGGCCTATAGCTTAGCCGGCGCTAGAGTTGGGTATGCTGTGGCTTGCGAACAAATGATTGAAGTTATAAACAAGGTCAAAGCGCCGTATAACCTTCCGGTTATGTCCCAGATGCTGGCGGTTTTAGCGCTGGAAGACAGCGAGGAGTATAAAAAAAGGGTTGACTATTTAAAGGCACAGCGGGAAAGTCTGTATATTGAGCTTAAAAAAATCAACTGGCTGGAGGTTTATCCCTCCGACGGGAATTTTATTTTTGCCAAAAGCAGCAAGCTGATTACCAACGCCTTAGAGGAAAAGGGCATTCTTATCAGGCGGTTTGGTAAGCCTATGGAAAACGCCGAGGTTGTGCGGTTTACAGTCGGCACAAAAGAGCAAAACAGCCAATTACTTATGTATTTGAGCGGTTTTTGACATTGTTTCTTAATAAAAGTTGACATAAATCAGCTATTCTCCATAAACGTGCGGTCTCCTGCAGACAAAAGACGTCTGCCTTGTTGCCGCACATTCCGAATAGACGCTGATTTATGTCAAGGATTTAAAAGAAACAGTATGAGGGGGGATATTTATGTCACGCAAGGCCGTTGTGGAACGTACTACTAACGAAACTAAAATAACTCTTGAGCTGACATTAGACGGGGACGGGAAAAACAACATTTTTACTGAGATAGGTTTCTTTGACCATATGTTATCCCAAATAAGCAAACACGGCTTTATCGACATATTTCTGAACGTAGAAGGCGACACTGATGTAGACTGCCACCATACCGTTGAGGATGTGGGTATTGTTCTTGGCAAGGCTGTTTCTAAGGCCCTTGGCGAGAAGGAAGGTATCAGACGGTATGGTCAGGTCATTGCTCCTATGGAAGAGGCGCTGGCTTTGTGTGTTATAGATATTTCCGGCAGACCATATCTTAATTTCGATGTAACTTTTACAACCGAGAAAATCGGCGAGCTTGATACGGAAATGATAGAGGAATTTTTCAGAGCCGTTTGCCTGCATAGCGGAATGTGCCTGCACATAAAGCAAATGTACGGCAAAAACAATCACCATATAGCCGAGTCTATATTTAAAGCCTTTGGCAGAGCCTTAAGCCAGGCGGTTTCATTAGACGAAAGAATAAAAGGCGTATTATCAACAAAAGGAATGTTAGAATAATGATAGGTATTATTGATTACGGCATGGGGAACTTACGTAGTGTGGAAAAGGCGTTTCATTATATTGGCGTTAAAGCAAAGATTATTACCGAGCGAAAAGAAATACAAGAAGCCGATAAAATTGTTTTACCTGGTGTAGGCGCTTTTTGTGACGCTATAAGGGTTATTGAAAGAAAAGAATTTGATAAGGAAATAAAGGCCGCCGTTTTAGAAGGTAAATATTTTATGGGCATATGCCTTGGTATGCAGCTTTTGTTTGACATAAGCCATGAAAACGGAGAGTACAATGGAATGGGTATTCTAAGCGGAAGCGTTAATAAGCTAGATGAAACCTTGTGTGATAAAATACCGCATATGGGCTGGAACTCATTGGATATTAAAGCCCGGGAGCCGTTATTTGACGGTTTGCCAAAGAAGCCGTATGTTTATTTTGTCCATTCCTATTATTTGGAAACAAAAGCGCCGATTGTTAGCGCTACATGCTTTTATGGAAAAGAAATACAGGTCGCCGTACAAAAAGACAACGTGTTTGGCTTGCAGTTTCACCCGGAAAAGAGCGGCGATACTGGGCTTAAAATATTAAAAAATTTCGGAGGTCTTAAATAATGCAAATTTATCCGGCTATTGATATTAAAGACGGAAAATGTGTGCGGCTTAAACAAGGCAGATTTGACGAAGTGACAGTATTTTACGATGAGCCGGCTGATGTGGCTAAAAGATGGGAAGCAGAAGGGGCAACCTACATACACGTTGTGGATTTGGATGGAGCAAGGTACGGAAACGGTTATAACATTGATGTTATCAAAAAAATCATTTCAAACGTTAGTATACCGGTTCAGCTTGGCGGCGGCGTCCGTAGTTTGGACGATATTGAGCAGAAAATCAGCATGGGTGTTAGCCGGGTGATTTTGGGTACGGCGGCTATAAAAACGCCGGATTTGGTTAAAACAGCTATTGAGAAATACGGCGAAGGCATAGTTATTGGCATAGACGCTTCCGACGGAAATGTTGCCATCGAGGGCTGGGAAGAGGTAAGCTCTGTTTCTGCCTTGGATTTGGCGCTTAAAATGCGGGCTTTGGGCGCAAAGTCAATAATATACACGGACATTGCCCGGGACGGAATGATGAAGGGTGTTAACCTTATCGCAACCAAAAAGCTGATTGATTTACTTGATGGTACTGTTGACGTTATAGCTTCCGGTGGTATATCGTCTATTGCAGACGTTATTAACGTCCAACGTATAGGCGCTCAAGGCGTTATTATCGGCAAGGCACTTTATAGCGGCACAATCTCCTTAAGTGATACGATTAACAGCGTGGGAGGAAAAAGAGTTGCATACTAAAAGAATAATCCCGTGCCTTGATGTTAATGCCGGCAGGGTTGTAAAGGGTGTTAACTTTTTAAACCTTGTAGATGCAGGGGATCCCGTTGAAATAGCGGCGTATTATAATAAATCGGGCGCTGACGAGCTTGTCTTTTTGGATATAACCGCTTCTTCTGACGCCAGGGATATTATAACAGACGTAGTTGCCAAAACAGCAGAGCAGGTTTTTATACCGCTGACAGTAGGCGGCGGCATACGCTCTATAGAAGATTTCAGAAAAATTCTTTCAGCCGGCGCAGACAAAATATCCGTTAACTCAGCCGCACTCAACAGGCCGGAGCTTATTAGCGAAGCGGCTCAAAGGTTTGGCAGCCAGTGTGTTGTTGTGGCGATAGATGCTAAAAAGCGGATAAACGGCAGTGGTGGTTATGATGTTTATTTAAACGGCGGGCGGGTTAACACAGGGCGTGACGCAATAGAATGGGCAATGGAAGCGGAACACCTTGGGGCAGGGGAAATACTTCTAACCAGTATGGATTGTGACGGAACAAAAGGCGGTTATGACAACGAGCTTACAAAAGCTATAAGTACGTCCGTTAAAATACCGGTTATAGCTTCTGGCGGAGCAGGGGAGTTAAGCCATTTTTACGATACATTAACTTACGGCTGTGCTGATGCC
Source organism: uncultured Defluviitaleaceae bacterium (assembly GCA_964516575.1). Classification (GTDB taxonomy): domain Bacteria; phylum Bacillota; class Clostridia; order Lachnospirales; family WRBF01; genus CAZEYG01. The sequence continues at coordinate 1,222 of CAZEYG010000069.1, read as the reverse complement.
GCCTTAGCAGCGTCATTGTTCCATTTTAAGGAGCTTACTATAGAAGAAGTTAAGAAATATCTAAACGACAGGGGAGTAGCTGTTAGGTTATAACCCCGGCAGTAAACCGTAATATAAGTAAACAGGAGGATTAACAAGTGGACTTGTTTTTAGACGATAAAGGGCTTATTCCGGCAATCGCACAGGATTATGTCACAAAAGAAGTTTTGATGCTTGCATACATGAACGAGGAAGCTCTTAATAAAACTATTGAAACAGGTAACGTTCATTATTACAGCCGATCCCGCAAGGCTCTTTGGCAAAAGGGTGAAACCTCAGGACATTTTCAATGCGTAAGGGAAGTTAAATATGATTGCGACGGCGACTGTATTTTACTTTTGGTTGAACAAACAGGAGCTGCTTGCCATACCGGAGAAAAAAGCTGTTTCTTTAGATCAATTAATAAGCACGATTCTATATCATTTAATATAAAGGGCGCAGAACAAAAGGACGCGTTAAAATATGTAAGCGGCGTAATAAAACATCGCAAGGATAATCCGAAGGAAGGTTCTTATACCAACTATTTGTTTGATAAGGGCGTAGATAAAATGCTTAAAAAAGTCGGAGAGGAAAACGCAGAGGTTATCATTGCTGTTAAAAACCAAAACAAGCGAGAAATAACGTCGGAGATTGCAGACTTAATGTATCATCTTAGCGTTGCGATGGCTTATAGCGGCGTAGAATGGGACGATATTTACAACGAGCTTGAAAGCCGCAGACATTAAAACATTATATATAGACATGCAACATTTAATATGCCTTTCATAGAATAGATTATATCTATTTTGTGGGAGGTTTTTTTATGAGCAATATGGGAGGCGGATGTATGCAGGAGCATGGCAACGATAACATGATGATGTTATTATGGCTGCTTATTCTGTGCCCAGGATTATTTAATGGTGAAGATAATCAGATGATGTTGTTTTTACTTATTTTTATGATGGGCGGGAAGTTCTAAAATTTACTTATAACTCAACTTATGTTTAGTGAATATTAACAAAATGTTCATATTTTAGACATATGCTTATATTAATCTATTATAGATTAGTATAAAATCGTAACCCCAAATGCCTATGGCTAATTTGAGGTTGCGGCGCAGAAACTAGAATTAGGGGCGTGTTCACATAAATGGATTATGTGAACACACCCAAAATTAACAAATGCTCTTATGGCTTTTGGCTTA
>CAZEYG010000068.1:0-7984 GCA_964516575.1 uncultured Defluviitaleaceae bacterium | reverse complement strand
CAGACTTACAAGGTTTTATTCCTGTAGATAAAATACCCAACTATTTTAAGCCAAAGGCGATTGTATATGTGGCGCCGCCGTTCAGACATACTCATTATGACGGCAAACAGGTCGTAATCCACAACCGTTTGTTTGATATGCATGAAGTGTTTTCTTATAATCTGTACCCAGGCCCAAGCGCAAAGAAGGGTATTTACGGCGTCCTTTTAAACATAGGAGAACAAGAAAAATGGGTTACTCTTCATGCCTCTACAGTCAGAATTATTACGCCCTATGAATTAACTGTTACTATCATGCATGAAGGCGCAAGCGGCGGCGGCAAGAGCGAAATGATTGAGCCGTTCCATAGAACCCCTGACGGTAAACTTCTTTTGGCTAAAAATACTGTAACAGGTGAAAAAACTCTTCTTTCAATAACCGATACATGTTTGCTTCACCCTGTTACAGACGATATGGCTCTTGCTCATCCGTCATTACAAAACAACAGCAAAAAGCTGGTTGTTGCAGACGCTGAAAATGGCTGGTTTTTACGTGTTAACCACATTGAAAAGTACGGTACTGAGCCAGAAACAGAAAGAAGAACAATACATCCGAAAGCGCCCCTTGTCTTTATTAACATGGACGCAACCCCCGGCTCAACATGCCTTATTTGGGAACCGATTAAAGATAATGATAATAAGCCGTGCCCTAACCCAAGGGTTATTATGCCTCGTTCATTTATTGAGGATTCTGTTAACGAGCCGGTTGAGGTTGATGTTAGAAGTTTCGGCATAAGGACTCCACCATGCACAAAGGAATCCCCAAGTTACGGCATAATCGGCATGTTTCATATTTTGCCGCCGGCTCTTGCGTGGCTTTGGAGACTAGCTGCTCCAAGAGGTTTCGCAAACCCAAGTATAGTTGATACAGGCGGAATGAAAAGCGAAGGAATTGGCTCCTATTGGCCCTTTGCAACGGGTAAAATGGTTGATCAAGCTAATCTTCTTATGAAACAAATGATAAACTCCCCGCGTACATCTTATATTCTTATACCAAACCAACATATCGGCGCTTTTGAAGTCGGTTTTGCTGGGCAATGGGCAACAAGAGAATATTTATCACGCCGCGGCGGTATTAAATTTAAACCTGAGGCTCTTATTGATTCACGTTGCCCCCTTTTAGGTTATGCAATGGAGTCGGTAAGAATGGACGGCCACTATATAAGCAAAGGTCTTTTACAGGTTGAGTATCAGCCCGAGGTTGGCAAAGAAGGTTACGATGCAGGCGCTAAACTTTTGAATGATTTCTTTAAACAGGAAGTTAAAAAATACTTAAGTCCTGAAATAATGCCGTTAGGCAGAGAAATTATTGAGGCTTGTCTGGATGATGCAACAGTAAGAGATTATAACGATTTTACTAATAGGGTTATCCAATAAATAAATATAGCTTAGCTTTTGGTGATGGATTATGGACATAATAGAACGCTTTGAGCACCCTCTGCCGATTATAAAAACAGATACGGACAAAATCGTTTTTGAAACGTCCGGGCGGCATGAAGGTAGCTTTTATATAGAAAACACAGGCGGTTCCCTATTAACAGGGAGCATAATGTCCGATAGCCGACATCTTAAATTTGTCCCCACTAAATTTCAGGGCAATAAAATAAAAGTCAGCTACATATTTAATATAGAATACGCAGATTTAGGCGGTCAGCTTAGAAATACAGGCAGTTTGATACATGCAGCCGCCGTTATAATATCTAACGGCGGCGAAAAGAAAATAAACTTTTTTATTAAAATTATTCCTTGCTCAATATTAACTAAGGATAATGTTAAAATAACCTCATTAAAAGATTTTGTGGCTTATGCAAAAAAAGAGCCGGAAAGCGCATGTGATGTTTTCTTTAGCGATAAATTCAAGGTGTGGCTTACTGAATTTGAATATGAGCACATGGATATATATGAATTCTTTATTGAAGATGCAAATAAGCCCCGGGCTCTTGAAAATTTTCTGCTGTTTAATAAATTAAAAAAGAAAGCTAAGTTATCTGTTACCGATAGAACAATAAACCTTTTAATAGACCATGGAACCAAAGATATTTTACCTTTTAGCTTTACATTAAACAAATCCTCTTGGGGTTATATAGGGGCTACGGTTGCATATGGCGGAAGCAAATGGCTTGTATTATCAAAGAATTTTATAGACAGCTCTGATTTTAAAAAAACAGAGCAGGAGACCGACGACGGAAGTAATTACGAAACTGCAACGCTTCACTACTATATTAATACTGCTTTGATTGATAAGGTTAATGCTACTGAAAAAATTTTCATAGACGGGGACACAGAGATAACTGTTAACGTCAAACGTCAAGCTCCTTTGAATTTTAGGCTTTCCAAAGGCACCTTTACACTTGACGACAGCGGAGAGATCATTGTTTCAAACAACTGCGGCAAAGATTTAGTTTTAGAAATATCCACAAAAGACAGCTTCGTTAAATTTGAAGGTAAAAAATATTATGTTGGCGAGCAATCCCGGATACCTTTTAAAATTAAACTTTCGGGTATACAGATTGCTCAAATGAGTATCAAAAAGCAACCGGTTATTTATTCCGAAATATATATTAAAACCATAATTGATGAATCGGTTGTTAAAAAAACAGCGTCGCTGGCTATAGGTGATATTAGCCTTTAGAATGACAATACCCAACCCAAATGGCGACAAGTTGTAAAATTCAATTGTCGCCGCAATATTATGCTCTTTTAGGAGGGTCTCTTAATTGCAGCAATTAGAAAAGAAAATTGCCGGGCTTAGCGAAATGTTTGATAATTACAAAAGCATTGAGACGGCTATTGCTTTATGCATAGGGCGCTGGCTTAAATTTAAAATTACCGGAGACGGTCTAGCTGAGCTGAACGTTAAAGACTTTTCAGAGTTAACGCATAAAGGTGCCCTTTCGTCAATTGAGCTTTCTTTTCTTACTGCTTTTATTGATCTTGAGCAGGAAAATTATGATAAGGCCAAAAGCTCACTTAATAAGCTAAGCCAATATAAAAACTACTTTAGAAACAGCAACGGTTGCCTTTACGGCATACTGCTATATTTACGCTGCACTTATGAGCAAAAACGTGATAAAATAAATGCGGCTAATAAATATTTAAGGCTTTTGGAGGAGTTTTCAGAGGATCAAAGCCATTATTTGTTTCCTCTTTTATTAGGCGCAATACATTTAAAAAACTTTAGTTATCATGAGGCAGGTTCTTATTTTGTAACAAGTTATAACAGAGGTTGCAGAAGCAGCTTCTTATTTGGATGCCTTTACGAATTCTTTTCTCTTGAGCCAAATATAAGTAACTATATTGTCATTTTTAGAGCGTTTTTAAACTGGTGCATATGTCAGGGCATAGATTGCGGCAGCTTTATCACTGCTTATCAAAAACAGATTTTAAATGAGTATTTTTATGATATGGGTACTCTTTTTAAAATATATGAAATATATAAGCCTGAAAATGTTCTTAAAGAGATATGCCAAAACCTTATAATAAATCACGACTTTACATTAAATGCCTATAGATATTACAAAGAAGCCGAATTAAGACAAATTCAAATCCCAAAGCTGGCTCAGTATTTAGTTAAATGTGCATATAAAAACGGGATTGAAGAAATAAGCCGTTTTTCTATGGCTAATTTCTTGGAAGCTGTTGAAAAGCCTATTGATTTAAATGTAATGATTTTTGCTTATCATTGTCTTTTAACCAACAAAAAACTAAAGGATTTATCCGGTTTATACAAAGAAGGTATAATAAACCTGTCGGTGGATATATTGGAAAAAGGAATGAAAGGACGATACTGCAACAGTCTGTATAAGTTTTTATTGGACTGCTCTTTTTCCGAGCAAGGTCTGAAAAAATATGAGGCAAAAGCGAGTGAGATTCTTTTAGACGATTTACTTACCTATAGTGTAAGCTGCGATAACGCTAGAATAACTCATTTTTGGGTTATTGAAAAAGAAATAACTACATCAAAAATGTTTAAACTGACTAACGGAACAGCTAGAGTAAAAGCCTTAAGCGAAAACTTTAGTTACGTTTGTTATGACGGAAACACTAAAGATGTGCCTGAGCAAAAGCTGAACGTCAGCCGGTTAATAGAAAATGCCGATATGTCCTTTTATACTTATTTCTTTAATAAAGGTTATATTAGTGAGCATATTTTGATTTTATTATCAAAAGCCATTATTTCTCAAGGCGAAAACATGGCTAATAATTCGGAAAATGTCAACATTTTAAAATACACCATATTACTTAAGGGGATATCAAAGGCCTTTAAAATGCAGCTTAGAGACGCTATTGGAAATATGCTCTATAGCATGGGCGAGCACGAGAAGGCTATTGAATATTTCTCAAGCATTGACGAAAGTTTTTTAAATAACAAACATATTGAAAAAATGCTTAGTATTTTTATTAACACAAAATGTTACGACAAGGCAGTTCGCCTTATAATTAATAATTACGACAAAATAAATGATATGCCGCTTCTTGCGGCTTTAAAAGAAATTGCCGCTTGTGAAGAGTATCATTTGCAAATAAGCGCAGTTTGTTACAAAACATTGTTAAAAGGGCTTTATGACAAAGCTCTTTTAGAGCTTACACTGGAAAATTATTGGGGCGGCGGCCGTGACTTTTTAGACTTATATTTTGCTCTTGAAAGCATCGACATCTACGATAAAGCTCTTGATGAAAAAATATTAACGAATACAATAATGCTCCATAGCTATGATGTGCCGTCCCAAAAGATATATTGTAGAATGTTTGAGCAGGATAGGGACAATACTCTAATAGGTGAATTTACATATTATTGTCTGTATGAAATAATAGTTAATAACGTTAAGCCGTTGCCTGAAACAATAGCAATTTTAGAAAAGCTGTATAATAACTTTCACGATAAGCTGATTGCATACGGTCTTACCTGTTCTTATATTGAAGGAGAATTTGTTACTAAGGATTCGGATAAGATTTTAATCGACGCTTTTAAATATATGGAAGAGGACGGACTGATTTTACCCTCCGTTAAAAAATATAAAGACATTAGTGCACTGCCTTCGTATATGTTTAAGGAACAGCCGTTCATATACAAATGTGCTCCAGGCAAAGACGTCTACCTCTACTACAAAATTGATGACGACGAAAAGTACGGCTTTAAAAAGATGAAGTACTTTAGGTTTGGCTTGTATATCGCAACTGTTACTCAATTTTACGGCGAAAAAATCTCTTATTACTTTAGCGAAGAAATAGCTACCGGCAGCGTCGCAACAAAGGAGTGTACGATTATTAACGATACCGAATATTTAAGCCGCCGGGAGGACAAGTTTTTTGATATTAACAACGCCCTTGTATATGAACAGATGTATAAATACGAAGAAGTAGAAAAGCTGATTGCCGGCTGCTTGCAGGAGCATAAAAAAATCAGAGGTAGACTAATATCATGATATTATTAATTCAGAGAGAATTTAAAGGAGGAACAAAATGGGAACACTAGGCTTAGACTTGGAGAGAGGTCTTTTTTTAGGCATTGACTTTGGAACAACTAATTCAGTAGTAAGTATTTATAACTTTAGCGAAGGGGAAGCGCAAACAATACCAATTGATGGCAGCAACATATTCCCTACGGCCATTCAGTTTGAAACAGACCCCGAGGACGAATCAAAGCTGTCACGTATATTTGGCGTTCAGGCTAAGGAAGCAGCTATTATTTACCCTCAAAGCACTGTTCTTTCTATTAAACGCCACTTTGGCGTAGACGAAAAAATTAGTATTGTTGTAGACGACAAGGAATATTCTTTTTCTCCGGAACAAATAGCGGGAGAAATTTTAGGTTATTTAAAACAAAAGGCTGATGATTATGTTCAGGAAAATTTGAACCTTGCTGGGGAGTTTTCCGGCTGTGTTATAACTGTGCCCGCAAACTCAACCGACAAACAAAAACGTGCGACAAAGGAAGCCGCTATTTTAGCAGGATTTGACGAGGATAGCGTGTTTCTAAGGCTTGAACCTGCCGCTGCCGCAATTAGTTACGCTATGAACGAAACAAAAAGCAAAAAGGTTTTGGTTTACGACTTTGGCGGCGGTACATTTGACGCCTGTATTTTAGAAATAAAGGTTACAGACGGCGGCGAACCTTCTATTTCTATAGTAAGCACATACGGCGACAATAATCTAGGCGGTAACGATGTTGATAAAATTATTATGGACATGATATATGAGGAGTTTAAAAAACTTACAGGCGGCGAGATAGATTTGTTTAACAGCGATGTGGACGACGGCATATCCAAGCGCCAAAAGAAGATAGCCCTTGTGCGCTTGCAGCAGGTTGCAAACCAAGCTAAGGAACGCCTTTCACAAGCCAAAAGCACAAAAATTGTCCTTGCGCCTTTTATTCAGGAGCCGAAGATCATTAACATCAACATGGAAATAACCCGTGAAGAGTTTATTAACCACAAAAGAATAAACCAGTTGGACGATTCTCCGGAAGTTTTTGAAAAATTCAAGGATAAAAGCCTGAACGATGTTATAGATATAACTCTTGCCTGCATAGACAATTGTATCGAAGCAGGTGGAATCACCGCTAAGGATATTGATGAAATATTCTTGGTGGGCGGAAGCTCGTCTATTACTCTTGTTGGCGAGAAAATATCCGAAAAATTCGGCAAAGAGCCGTTTAAATCACGTATTAGCCCTGCTTTAAGTATTTCACAGGGAGCTGCTTATTATTGCAATATGATTATGATGCCAACTGTCAGAGGGCCGATTGTTCATGAAAAAACGGTCCATCCTCTTGGCCTTGAAATAGCTGGCAGAAGATTTTTGGAAATTGTTAAGCAGGGGATTGAAATTCCAAAGGACGGTCTTACAATAGAAGCCGGTGAGCTTTTGATGACAAACTTTGATAATGTAACAAGCATGGCTATGGTTGTTTATGAAAATACAGTACCGTCTAAGACAGAAGGTTGTGTTGTTATAAATCAGGAAGGTATGAAGCGACTTGCTGGGACATCCCTTAGAGGTATTCCTCAAGGCCCAAGAGGTCAGGAAAAGGTTAAGGTTGTTTTTAACGTAGGCCAAGATAATATGCTTAGGGTAACAGCCAAAAGCTTAAGCTCCGACGGCGTAGTAACAGAGCTTTCTGTAGACGAGCTTTACGAATAGAATAATTGGAACGGGGTTATCTAATGTCTAAAGTATCTGGTAAATCCCCACGGCATAAACCATTTAACTATGATAAACTATCAAAAGGCTCTTCTGCGGCGCTTCAAATATTAGAAGAGTTTATAAAGGAAGCTGTGGACAGAGCCTTTGCGGTTATAATTAACTATTCCTCCAACGGCATACTCGTAGCGGCTCAAAACGCCCGACTTAGCAGTTATGACGAAAAAATATACGAATATTACAATAAAACCATGGCCTGTTATAAAGACGCCGTACTTTTATACAAAGAAAGCAGCCATATTTTGTCGTCGCATAAAATCAAAAGTATTGCAGGCGGTATATTCGATGTTTTATGCTCTCAGCTAAATCAACAGGAGGATTATAACAAAAACAGCCTTGTAAACCCGATAGCTACCGAGAAACGTGTTATTATCGGCTTAAGCATAAACCAGTTTACCCAGTCGGCAAAAGGGCTTAAGGAAGAAATTACTTCTAAGGCCTATAATAAAATAAGCAGGCTTGCAGGTGACTTCAACTTCAATAGCGCTGTTGAGTTTGTTGAAGAAACGCTTTCGGATATTTTTAATGATTGCTTAAAAAATATATACAAGGCGTATGAAACAGCCGTTTGGCAATGCTGCAAGCAGCTTGACGATATGGACTCACGAAACGTTACTTATACGTATTATGAGCTTTTAAAAAAAGAGCACGATATTCTGTCACCAATCATTATCGTGCAGGTTGACGCCTTAGAAAAAGCGCTTAAAAGCAATAAATGCACTGCCTCAGAAAAAACCTTTCTA
>CAZEYG010000067.1:0-8086 GCA_964516575.1 uncultured Defluviitaleaceae bacterium | reverse complement strand
AGCTCGTTGGGCTCATAACCCAAAGGTCGTAGGTTCAAATCCTGCTCCCGCAATAAAGAAAAAGCCTGTAAATATAATGTTTACAGGCTTTTTGATTTTCCCAGCGTCATAGCACTCATGTCCGTTTGGTCATTGTTTGGTCATTAATCTTACGAAATAATACTAAAAACGGCTAAAAGATATGCACAGTATTACTTCCCACTTACCCTTTTCCTAAGCTCTTCCACCTCATGCACCATGCACCCATGCACAGCCCCATGATACCCGGCTTCCGTATCCGTCTTCCCAGCAACCAACCTTTTAACCGGCTCATGGTCAGGGCCTATCATTTCAAGCCTAGCTTTAGCCTTCTGCATGTACCACGCCGCTAACTCGGTATTGCCGTCCTGTTTAGCAGATTCTGCATACTCATAGTACATCCGTGCGTCTTTAAAGTGGTCATAAATTGCGTTGGCCAAATGGTCAAATTCTTTATGCACTATGCCGCCTCCTTTATGTATTGAAACAGTTTTTCAACGTCAGATTCATCCAGTATAACGCCGGACACAGTAATTTGCCCGGTCTTTTGGATAGCATACTTAGCCGTATTATACAGCTTATTAAGGTCAATGCTGTTGTTATCATCCAAAAAGCCCATGGATTTAATCATAGGGTCTTCCATAAATGTTTTAAATATTTGCTCCATTTGGCTAGCAACTAAAAAGCTGGCCCCGTAGTACAGAAACTTTTGCAAACCAACGGCTTTTACTGCAACCTCACGCTCTATAAATGCTACAAAACCTAACTGTATTTGGTTTAAGGATACCATATTTTCACCCTTTTTTAGTAGTTAAGAGCGGCTTTCGCCGCCCTTACTTTAATCTTAAACAGATTGAGTATAAACCGGATTAGTAGCAGTGTTTGTCACAACTACAGCGGTATCTTGCTTACATACATTAGTAGACGGCACAATAAGTTTAGTTATGCCCATAAGCTGTGCAATCTGCTCACGCACACATACTTGATTAGCGGTGTTTAAGGTTGTGTACTGCTCAAGGTCGTTTACCCGCTTTTCCACAGCAGAAAACCTAACATCTATCCTGTCACGGAACTCTGCAATTTTCGCATTTGTAAAGTTCTCACTTTCCAAAATTGCTATGCGCTGGTCTTTACTTGCCATTTTTTCGGATTGCTCAATGTCGTAACGTGTTGCGGGCGTATTCTCGGAGCAACCGCTGTTTCGATTGCCGTTAATGGCCTGCGCTAATATCATAGTTTCAGCTAAACCTGTTGTTTGATTATTGTTGCCGCCTAAAATATTGCCTAACAATCCGTTACCGTTACTGTTCATTTGGTTAATTAAACCGACTGTTCCGGCGATACCAAGCCCTAGCGCCGTTCCTGCCACACCTTTGCTAGCAAACTCTGCCATATTATCACACTCCTACCGATAGTCAGGGTTACCCCTGCTGATAAAAGCGTATAATGAAATTTGTTGGAGCTGGTATCCTAAAATCGTGACAAAGAAGAGCGTTGAAGGGGAAAAGTGTGACAGAAAAAGGCAATGCCTATGGTATATACAAAAAAATTTATTGACAAAATAAAAAATATTGAATATAATTTATTTAATAGGACCCCCGACGCCTCTTAATAATGCGTACCAGCGGGGGGCATTTGTTTATGGGGGCTTTTGAATGGTAAAACAAGCCACAACTTATGAAAAACAAATGGAAATATTAAAATCTAGGCAAATAGTTATTGATGATGAATATTTTTGCATTAGTGTTCTTAAACAATTAAACTATTATAGGCTTACCGCATATATGCTACCTTTTAAAATAAAAGATAATCTCTATTCAAAGGTGAATTTTAAACAAATTTATTCCGTATATGAATTTGACAGAAAACTTAGAAGCATTCTCTTAGAATCCTTAGAGGAAATCGAGTTATTATTTCGTACAAAGCTAGCTTATTATCATGGGCATAAATATGGTCCTTTGGGCTACTTAAATCCAGTTAATTATAACCAAAAACATAAGCACAATGAATTTATTGAGGAATTCAACAAACTCGTATCAAAAAACAAGGAGAATCTATTTGTCAGACATCATTTGCTAAGCAAAGATGGCAAATTTCCTATTTGGGTTGCAGTAGAGTTATTTCCCTTTGGAATGCTATCTCGTTTTTATGCAGATATGATTGTTTCCGATAAAAAGGCAATTGCTCAAAAGGAATTTAATACAGGATTTGAACAAGTTGAAAACTGGCTTTTGTGTCTTTCTACCTTAAGAAATAGGTGTGCTCATTATATGCGATTGTACTACTATAATTTTAGTAAGTGGCCTAAAAATACTAAATTAAATAAATTTAGATTGGGAAACAAAATTTTTGACTATATTTTTATTATGAAGTATTGTTATTCAGATATTGATAAATGGAAAAGTTCAGTTTTTGTATATATAAAATCATTAATTGAAGAGTACGATAATTGTATAGACTTAGATCATATAGGATTTCCTTTAGATTGGGAAAAGCATTTAAATTCATATTAAAAAAACAAAAGGGGGCTAATCAGCCCCCTAAAATTTTCCCCTTAAGCCGACTCTTAACCTTCCGTGCAGCCTCCGCTTCCATTTGCGGCGGTGACAAAAACCCCATATACTCCTTAGCTTTGCTTCCCCGCATAGTGACAAACAATAACGTGGCGTTTCTCGTCTCCTCAGCGCTTAATCTATGCAACCGGCAACGCTCTGTAAGCTGCTCTTTTGTACATCTGTCAATGTCAAAAGCATTAATACGCCGGTACTCAATAACCTCATCCCGCCACTGGCCGCCGTTTGCGCTTAGAAGCGACACGCCTATCAGCATAAGCACAAGTGCCATCGGCTGGTTTGCCATAAACGGTACAAAAACAGTCAAACCGGCGTACAAAAGTGTAATCCCAGCCAGCACACCGTAGGACATTATAATACACCACTTGCCTTTACCCTTGCAGAAATGAAACCCTGTTGAATACAGCGGCTTATAAGCCATAAGGCAGACTGTGCTTAACATGCATGGGAAACCTAACCCTATGGCCGTGCAAAACCCGATAATCGGCAGAAGCAAGCATATTTCGCCTAATCCCCGGCTAACCTTTAACAGCATTTTTCCTGCTCTCCATACAATACGCCTTGTATTGTAGCGGTATTGCCTTGTACGCTTTTATGGCAACTAAATAACAAGGCGTAATAAATACAAAAGGCGTACATATAACTGCAATAAGTATAAGCCCTATGAGCTTGCACAGCTCTTCAAACGGTCCCCAAAGTAACATACATCCCGGCGGCACACGAACACCTCCCATCTTTTGATATAAATAAATTGTCGGCAGAAACAGCCTGTAGTCAAACGTACTAAGCAGCTGATAAATAACGTCATATTTGCCCCAAAACTGCATATCGTACCGGCCATACATCATTATGGCCTGATAAATAAAAACCCCTGCAAACAGTTTTGCAGAGTTTAGTATAGACCTTTCTTTATCTTGATTAAAAACAAAGGGTAAAGAAAAATAATAGCTAGTATCCATGATAAAATGTAATATATAGTTATTGGTAAATGTAAGCGGTATAAACATTGCTGCCGCCACGATAAGTGCTTTTTTCCAACGGACATCTGCCAATATCTTCAGGACAAATACTTTTTCGGTAATGTTAAATGCGGCCATAACGGCGTAGGCGGCGAGAAAGCTGATTGGTGCATTAATATACTCCTGCCTGAACCAAAGACCACCAGCCCCCCGGACAGCGGCAAAGAGCACCATCATTATAATAAAACTCCAAAAGGTCAGCGCTATAGCAGTTTGGTTGTTTTTCATTTAAACACACCGCTTTTGAGAATTTCCTTTACATCCCCTCTGATTTCCTCTAAAAGATTACCCATCCCATCTACATTAGATTGTAACAGCTCAACATCCTTCTTTAATATACCTATTGCTTCTTTATCTTTTGAAAAATAACCTTTATATTCCTCATTTTGAGCCTGTAAGGCAAGTACTGGCCGGCAGGGGCATTTCTTGCTTATAGCGTTGACTATTTTAGTTATTGCAAGGCCTAGAGCTCCTATGGTTAATGCCCCGGCGCATACGGTTACAATCATCTGATAAATTTCCATTGCTGTCACTGTCTCCTTTTAAGCTCATATACAGCCTGCTCAATAAGAACATCCAGCTGCTCATTGCTTATTTTAATCCCCTTGCTCTGCAGAAACAATATTACGGCTTGCTTTTTTTCATACCCTTTTTTTTCGCTATTGAACACCTGTTCATAGGCTTTTACAGCAAACGTTACCCATTTTCGTATGTAGTCTAACTCTGATTCTGTCAGCCGCTGCCTAGCTAAAGGTATTAATATAGCAGTCAGTATAATGGCAATAATAGAAAATACAGCCTGCCAAAGTTCGGTTGTCATATAAAAACCCTCCTAATAATCAATTTGTATGCCGTCACAATGTTTATTTTTGCTGCAATCCCTTGCGCCGGACAATGCGAAATAACCGCATGTGGTAAACGTGCCGTACGTACCAATAACGGCTATTGCTATGTCCGATAGAAGAGGTTTGCCGTACCATGCTAAAACAAAGTTACCGGCGATTGTAGCTGTTACAAGCAGCATGGCATATACTACTGCCACCTTTGAAAATTGCGCCTCAATAAGCGCCTTAAAGATATTTTTCATCTAGCACCGCCCTTAATGTATGTATGGTCTGCTTGCCTGTTAGGGTACGAACAATACTGCCGGCGTTAATCACATGAAACGCCGGCAGACTTTTAATACCACACTCATTTATTCTTTTGATGTCCCTTTGAATCTCTACTTTGTATCCTTCATTCTTAAGCCGCTCTGCCAGAGGGTACATTTCTTGACAAGCAAGTCACCAATCGGCAGTGTACATTATTAGCTTTGTCATAAGTTATTCCGCCTTTATAATCGGTATTTTCCTAGTTTCGTCATAATCCACCTTAATTTTGCCATCGGCTAAGTCACGGAGTTTTATGTAATTGTAGCCGTCTTTGGTTATAACATCAACTTCCTTTACAGTGCCGTTTATTTCTATCTTGCTTTTTGTAACCACTTCGTCATCCCCCTTTGTAATATCCCTAGGCTCAACACCTGCATTCAACTGAAAATGTGGCTTATCTTGTGGTGTCCAAAAATAGCCGCATTCAAACCCAATTTCTTTAGCAATATCTGCCAGCTGCCGCCAATAGCTGTCTGGCATATCCCATAACTTTGTTGGGTGGATAATATCCACTGCATTACGTTTAGTGTGCTGTGATGATTTTGTCCATGTGACTATATTGCCCGACCGGGTTCTGCCTTGTGCATATAAATAATCTTGCCTGTTTTGTGGGCGGTATGTTTCAAATATTTTTATCGGAATCCCCTGGGCAGAACAGGCTCTTTGCAGATATTCAACAGCCAACCGGGTTTTTGGATTAAGCTCGTTTAAATCGCTGCATACTTTGGTTGCGTCCATCATCATTACCTCCTTAACTGAATTCTATCACTTGCCAATAGAATGGACAAAAATGTTTAATTGCTAAACCACCTCCTGCGTTTGTATAAGTCATACTGTATTCTTGGGTTATTGTGTTTACGCCCAACGTAAATTTTTGGCTATTGTTCATGGGTGAATATGCATTTTCAGGGGCAACCGGCGTGTCGGAAGATATAATTAGTAAAGATTTTGCTGGGTTAACAGGTGATATGTTAATAGTGCGTGTATTGCCGCCTAAAGTATCTCCTGCCTCAGGTACACTACCCCGCTGGATTGATTTTACAAAAGGTACAGATGTAATGTTGTCCAGCCGTTTTAAATAACCAAACAGTGTTGACGTGGTTTCAACCGTTGGATTAGCGTTACCTATCAGATTCTTTATAGTATTAATAATAACGTTTAAAGGTGTTGATAAATCACTGTTTATTGCTTTTTTAATTTCAGCCCAACTCATTGTACCCCTCCTTCATGCGTAAAAGCTCTTTATACGCTTCAAACAAACTATAATCATACAACATTGCATTACCTGCATTCTTGCCCTTATATGCAGCGTATATCACGTTTAATTTATCCTCTAGCCAAATAGCAAAGGGCATAAGTAAAATCCACAACATACCGTATAGCAAGCAAACTTGACCTAAAATATTAAACGGAATATTTGAATAATCCCAAATACCCATACCAAGCCATATATTTAATATGCAGCCGGAAACAAATTCTACTATTAAGACAATTAATGCACCTAGAAACACAAACCGCCCAACAGGAAGCATTAAAACATTTGCCCAACCACCATTTGTAGGTATATGCCATATACCTTCTATTGCGTAATACACTAATCCATCAAGAATTAGCCATAACAATGGTTTTCTCATGGTTGCTGTATTTCCTCGTTAATCTGTCCGGTTAAGTCATCCTTGGTTTCCGAAACTTCATCTTTGACTTTATCAATCTCATTTTCAGTCTGCTGGAACTGCCGTTCCACAACATCTACGCTAACGCTTCTAAGCATGTTTCCTGTAGCTTTTATATCTGAAATATCAGTGCGCCGCTTTGTAGTTTGCATTACAGGAGAAGTGATTTTTTGGCCTTTGCGAGTTTCAATGTTAACAATATCTCCGCTTTTAATGCCGTAATTTACACCGTTACTGTTGTATGGGACATACGCAAAGTCTTTGATTCTATTAAATATGTTTTGTGATAAAGGCTGAACCTCTGTGTTTGATGAGCCCGCCAGCAATGGATTATTTTTAATTATATAAACATTGCTGCCTGTACCGATTATAACGCCCGTATCATTTTCTGATTGCCTAACCTGTAGTTTATCAATTGGCCGAACACTATAGTCAGCTATATTAATTTTAATATACTCATCATGGCTAATAGTTTTATTTGTTGGAGAGTACCATTTCAAAACAAGACGGCCATACTCGTCCATAACAGCAAAGCAGGCTGAGATTTCAGCTATCCAACGTATAATGTCACGGCCTGTAATCCCTTGGAGCTTAGGCTTTTGCTTAATAATAAAACTGCCGTTTAAAATGCTTGAATTGGTAAGTTGTACACCTAGATGAGCGCAAAGGTCTTGCAGCATTTCAAGCAAAGTTATCGGAGATGATAACCTGTTAATCCAGTCGTCTACAATCACATCAAACAGTGTCATACGATCATAAGCTGTAATGGATATAATGTTATCGTTTTTGCGAACAGGTTTTTCGGCAATAAATATACCCAATTGGGCAGTTGTATCGACAGGAAAACCATACATATTGTTATTTTTAAAAGCAAGAGCCTCACCGTTCTTAAACGTATAAAGCGCTAAATCTGTTTTGGTTTCATACAAGGTAAATTGTTTTCCTGTTATATCAGGCAAATATTGCGTCAATGAAAAGCCATAATTTGTTTTGTTCTTAAACGTTAAAAGCTCTCCATTTTTAAACCTATAGGCTGCCAATCTTTGCTGAACGTTCATTAACGATATTTTAAACTGTGCAGCAGCAGCCGTGCCTAACACTAAATCACCATCAGGGTTGACAATTTGAATAAGCTCATAATCGGAAAGCTGCCAGCTTCCGTCTATTTTAAAGCTGCCAAAATCCATAGTTAACATAAAGTTTACCTCTCAATACAGTTAAATGTCACATTTCGATATAGGCCGTTATAACATATTGCTGAATAGAGCTCCGTTCCAAATTCGTTAGCATAACATTCAATGGTTGCTATACCGTTTTGTGGGTCTAAATACTGTAATGTGAAAAATTCTTGGTACAGCTCATTCAAAACAAGGTTTGTAGTTGATTGGATTTCTTCTTGGGATATGACATCATAAACAATAGAAACTGTTCTTTTAAACGCTATTGTTTCTTTGTGTAGCAGTCCGTCATCTGTGCGCTCTGCCATTGTTTGGATACCGGCAACTTTAACAGAAGCCTTTGACGGTTCAGCAATTGGAATCCCATTTATTGAGTATGTGTCGCTGGTTTTTAGTATCGGCATAAAACTTCCTCCAACAAAAAAGGCGCTGTTATGCGCCCTCTTTGACTTTTATTCCTGTTATAGTTTCTAA